>JAZGGI010000047.1 GCA_036480375.1 Candidatus Zixiibacteriota bacterium | reverse complement strand
AAAAGTGGACCATGCCGATTAGGAACTGGCCGTTGGCAGTCCATCAATTTGCTATTCGATTCGGCCAAAGAGTACCGAAGATATGAAAAACCAATTTAACTGTTTACACAAAAATCATGACAGGGCCGGATACAAATTTGCATATACAACTGCTGGTTATCTTACATGGTTGATATATCATTATTTTTTAAATTAAATATTATTCCTGGTGAATAATTATATACAGTGAACCATCATTAGCATCTCCTCATTTCGCCTTAGATCGATAATTTTCAATTATTGATGCGCTGACCCAATGAGTATAATCCCTGACAAAAAACAATAACTTGCCATCTCTGGTAACATTTGGACAATTTTCGTGCCACTTAGGTGTATTAAGCTCCTCTATTGCCATGGCTTCAGTCCAGGAACCATCAGATTCTTTAAAACTGATAAATAAATCTGAAAACTGATTGGCGCTGTTTTCTTCATGCCTGGAAAATATCAAATAGCTTTCATCTGGCGCAATGAATGGCGTCATTTCACATATTAATTCTCCCTTATTGATATTTGAATCTAATATCCGGGGTTGAGTATATTGACCATTGATATATTCGGATAACATTATATCACCTGGAAACGCGCTAAAATATAAGTTTCCATTATCTGCGACCGATATCTGCCAGTGCAAATCGGCATTGTTAACTATCGGTCCCAATAGCTGTGGTTCGCCCCAACCATCACCAATGCGATCCATGTACCAAATATTTTCTTTGGTATTTTGGCCCGGACCAGTTGAAAGCACTGCTATAAAAAATAAACGATTGCCGTCATTAGTGATATGTGGAGAGTCGGAAGTAGTGAACTCTAGCGGAAATTCAAAATATGCCGGGGCAGTCCATTGATTATCAGCCGCGACAGAAAACTTCATAGTAGTTAATGAACCTGTCAGTATTGACCAATATGCATCCATTCCATCCGGAGTAAAAACTGGACAGCTATGAATAGTGGACCCCAGAATATCGGGAGCAAAATATTGAGGAACGATTCCGGGCGGTTCCTGCCCAAAATATGGACCCTGTAGATCAGCCGGGTTTTGATTGTCCTGAGCCGAGCCTGGAGCGACGACCATAAATATATGTACAATTGTTATCAATAAAGTAGAAACTGGGAACTTGCGATTCATTTTAATGCCTCCTTAAGAATAATTACCGTCTCCGAAATACAGCCAAATTTTAAATACCAAATAGGCAAAATATTACACGCGAATAGTTAATCTATTGACGATTGAAAGATGAGATTGTTAAGTATTTATTTATAATCTAAGAGCTGCCAGTCAATCAGTACATTCATCGGGTAAAATCTACGATATTCCCACGGGTAGCCCATAGGTACTGAGACTATCGATGGGACCGGAGGTAGTGGTGCCCCACACGTGCTTTAATCCACCACTGTGGTTTCGACAATAATTTATTTAATTTTCCGGATTTTCCGCTCTGCCAAAGCGCAATATAGAACCGGAACCGTAAATACAGTAATCAAAACCACCATCATTCCGCCAAATGAGGGGATAGCCATCGGTATCATAATATCCGCGCCTCTACCGGTAGATGTCAGCACCGGTAATAATGCCAATATGGTTGTCGCGACGGTCATCAAAGCCGGGCGAATTCTACGTTTTCCTGCCATAACAGTTGCTTCACGGATATCTCTGATTGATTTTGGTTGTTTGTCATCGAATACCTGTTTTAAATATGTGGATATTATAACGCCGTCGTCGGTGGCAATACCAAATAAAGCCAGAAATCCGACCCAAACGGCGACCGATAGATTATAAGTTTGGATTTGGAACAAATTTCTTAAATCAGCGCCAAAAAGCGAGAAATTCATAAACCAGTCCTGACCATAAAGCCAGAGCATCAAAAACCCGCCCGACCAGGCAACGAATATTCCCGAGAAAACCAATAACGTGGTTGGTACTTTTCTGAATTGAAAATAGAGAATCAAAAAGATAATAATGAGAGACAGGGGTAAGACCACCATCAGTTTTTTCTGCGCACGGATTTGGTTTTCATAACTTCCGGCAAAAGTAAAGCTAACCCCGGCGGGAAGCTCAAGTTCACCCGTTTCAATCTTTGCCTGGAGATAAGAATAGGCGTCTTCAACAACTTCAACCTCGGCATATTCAGGCTTTTTATCAAAAATCACATATCCCACAAGAAAAGTATCTTCGGCTTTTATTGCCATCGGTCCGCGTACGAAATTAATTGTCGCCAGTTCCCTCAATGGAATTTGGGCGCCACCCGGAGTGGGGATTAATATTTTTTCCAAAGACTCGATACTGTTTCTCAATTCTCTTTGGTACCGGACGCGAACGGGATAACGTTCTCGGCCTTCGACGGTAGTGGTGATCTTTTTGCCGCCGATTGCTACTTCGATGATATCCTGCACATTACGGATATGAATTCCAAAACGGGCAATCGCTTCTCGGTCAATCTCAATTTCCAGATACGGTTTACCCACGATACGATCGGCGATAACCGCGGCAGGCTCTATCGAAGGAACTTCTTTTAGAAAACGCTCAATATCCAATGCGGTTCTTTCAATATCCTCAAGCGTTGCTCCTTTGACTTTAACGCCCATCGGGGCTCTCATCCCTGATTGCAGCATAACCAACCGGGCGGCTATAGGTTGAAGCTTCGGAGCCGAGGTCGTTCCGATCATTTTTCCGGCGCGGACAATCTCATTCCAGATATCATCCGGAGATGATATTTCATCGCGCCACTGGCGGTATGGTTTACCCCTTTCATCCGGTATAAGATTATCCAGCGAATCTCTGACAAACTCATCGTTTTCGAATTTGAACTTTCTTATTTGACCGTCTTCATCGACGATATATTCGGATTTATAATTGATAATAGTTTCCACCATCGAAATCGGCGCCGGATCGAGCGGTGAATCGACGCGACCGATTTTGCCGACCGCTGATTCAATCTCGGGTATGGCCGCAAAGGCCTTATCCTGAGTCTGCAAAACATCCAGAGCTTCTCCTATAGAAGCATGAGGCATAGTAGTCGGCATGTACAGAAATGAACCTTCGTCAAGACTCGGCATAAATTCTTTTCCCAAACCGGGAAAAGTGTGATTGATAGAGGTGTATAATCGCGTTGAACGGACCCAGTCGGGCGCATGCCCAAAAATAGAATCAAATCCAAGCCAGATTGATAAACTAATGAGAACCAAAAGTGCGGGAAATGCAAGAAACAGCTTTTTATTATCCAAACACCAGCGCAATATCGGTTCATAGACTCTCATAAACATCTGAAACAGGAATAATATCCCGCCGAGAAGCATGACGGTAAATATAAAGTTAAAGAATTTTCCGGCTCCTACTCCCAGCGGCATCCAGTGGGATGCAAGAAACCAGGCAACAAAAGCGGCGATAAGATAGATATTAGCCTGCTGCATACGTTTTTGTATTTTTTGGGGGAGTAGATGCTTGAATCCAAGATAGGCAGCGATGAAAATATGAAGAATCCCGGTCAGCCAGAAAGAGTTGACAAACATAAAAATTGCCACAGCGAGTAGTAAAAACGGTACGAACGTCTTTTGCCCTTTTGACTTCTTCCGAGTAAAAAGAAAGTGCGCAAAGGGTGGTATTATCGCCAGAGCGATAATAACGGAGGATATCAGGGCGAATGTTTTTGTATATGCCAGTGGTTTAAATAGTTTCCCTTCGGCGGCGACCATCGTGAAAACCGGCAAAAATGAGACAACCGTAGTCGATACGGCAGTCAGAACCGCCCCGCCAACTTCAGATGCCGCCGTAAACACAGTCTTTTTCAAATCCGCTTCGGGGCCGGCTCGATCAAGATGTTTTAATATGTTTTCGCTGACTACAATCCCCATATCGACAATGGTTCCAATGGCGATAGCAATCCCGGAAAGCGCGACGATGTTGGCGTCAACCTTAAATACTTTCATGGCTATGAAAACCATCAGTACTGTCAGGGGGAGAAGTCCGGATATAAGAAGAGAGCTTCGCAGGTGCATTACCATAATCAGGATGACTATTATCGTTACCAGAATTTCATCAATGAGGGCGGTGTTGAGCGTACCGAGGGTTTCGTAAATCAATCCTGTGCGGTCATAGAATGGAATTATCTTAACCTGTGATTCGGCGCCATCCGGTAAAGTCTTTTTGGGCAGACCGGGCGAAATTTCTTTAATAACCTGCTTAACATTTTTAATTGTGGCCAGGGGGTTTTCACCGTAGCGGACAACGACGACGCCTCCCACCGCTTCGGCTCCGCCTTTATCAAGAGCTCCTCGCCGCATGGCCGGCCCCAGTGAAACTATTCCTATATCGCTAATGCGAATAGGAACATTATCGGATTGCCGGACGACCGCATTTTCAATATCAGCGAGTGTTTTAATAAAGCCGATTCCGCGAATGACATATTCGGCTTTATTTATTTCGATAGTGCGCGCTCCAACATCGACGTTCGACATACGGACACTATTAAAGACGTCAGTTAGAGCAATCTTATGCGCTCGCATGGCGTCAGGATTTACATCGATTTGATATTCCTGAACAAATCCGCCAATCGAAGCGACCTCGGAGACTCCCTTGGCGGACATAAGAGCGTATCTGACGGTCCAGTCCTGGATTGAGCGCAATTCATGTAAATCCCATCCTCCGGTCGGATTTCCGTTTTTATCTCGCCCCTCCAGTGTGTACCAGAAAACCTGACCCAGGGCGGTGGCATCGGGGCCCAAAGACGGCTGAACGCCGTCAGGCAATGAGCCTGAAGGCAGGGAATTTAATTTTTCGAGAATTCGAGATCGCGACCAGTAGAATTCAATATCATCCTCGAAAATGACGTAGATGGTAGAAAATCCGAAAAAGGAGTAACTGCGAATAGTCCTTACTCCGGGAATTCCCAGAAGCGAAACCGTCAAGGGATATGTGATCTGGTCTTCCATATCCTGCGGCGAACGGCCCATCCATTTGGTAAAAACGATCTGTTGATTTTCGCCAATATCGGGGATAGCGTCAACCGGAACCGGATCGCGGGGAAGACCTCCCAGATTCCAGTCGAACGGGGCGACCATTACACCCCAGGCAATGATAATCAGAGTCAATAAACTTACAATGAGCTTGTTATCGAGGCAATACTTTATCAGGCGATCAATTATTGAATATTTTTCTCCGCCATGATTTTGAATTCCGTTAGTCATTTATCTTTCCGTTGAACTTTCAGGCTTCAATGGTTTTTTTATTTCGCCGCATCGGAGCATAAGATCGCCATAAAATGAATTCCAGACAATGTCTTCGGTCTGTAGCCAATAAGCGCCTTTGTTATCGCGGGCCATGGGACAATAGGTCAGATAATAATCCCGGTTTTCCAAATGGCCAAAAGTTTTATGCAAATCGATAACAGTAATTGATAAATGGTAAAAGGCATCCCGGGCATCTTCAAGGTTTTCAGCGGTTTTACCGCGTTCACTGGCTTTCAGCATATTGGCGGAAAGTTCCATCCATCGTTCATGTCCGTCGTGTGAAAATACCGACATATTTGCCTGCCGAGTCATGTCCCCCAATTTTCCAAAACCGGTTGCCGCCAATTCGGGATTGTCGTTGGCGAGAGCCATTTGAATTTCAAAATAGGCATTATACACCGGTGCCAGCGTTTCAAGAGCTGGATTTTCCTCGTGGATATATTTAACCGGGGAGTTGACTATTTCATCAATTGTTAATTGGGCCTGAATCGCGCTTTCCGGAGACATCATGCTCGTCCTGGCTTGAATCTGAAGTTCGCTATCGATGCGGAAAGCGCCGTTGGTTACGACAGCTTCGCCTTCCTCAATTCCGGATTTAACAATATAGAAATCACCGGCTCGAGGCCCCAGTTCGATTTCACGTCCCTCAAAAAGAGGCCCGTCGCCTCCCGGCATTTCGACGTAAACAACAGCTCTTTTTCCCGTAATCAGGGGAGCCGAAGCCGGAATCAAAATGGGCGCTTCGCTAATACTTGCTTTCTTTCCCGAATAGCCCAATGATTCGGTGGGGACCAAGTCCATACCACAGACATCGCAGATACCGGGCCGGTCTTTTACTACTTCGGGGTGCATGGGACCGATCCATTTTCCCGCCAGGTATTCCGAAATCACATTCCCCTTGTTGTCGATTTTTGATTTGACAACCGCACTGACAAACATATCAGGTTTGAGACGGTTGTCGGAATTATCGACAATGGCTCTTATTTTTATGGTTCTGGTTGCGGGATCAACAATCGGGTTGATGAAACTGATAAGGGCGTCAAACTCTTCACCCGGAAATGACAGCGAAGTAAAGGTCAATTTCTGACCGTAGCGCAGCCAGGGCAAATCGGATTCATACGCTTCCAGAAGTACCCAAAGCTTTGATAAATCAGCTATTGTATAGATGCGCGTTCCCGTTTTGACATATTCGCCTTCGGCCGCGTTCATCTCAACCACAACACCTCCAACCGGAGCAGTAAGCGTCAGGGTGTGGGAATGTTCATCGCTTTTCTCTATTTCATTAATCTGCTCGTCGGTCAATCCCCATAGCTTTAATTTTCCCCGAGCCGCCTCGAGAGTTTGCTGTGCCGATTGTTGAAGAATGGAATTGGAAGATTTATCCGTCGATGCCAATGTTTTTCGGGCTTGAATCAATTCCTCCTGAGCCGTTAAAAGCTCCGGCGAATATATTTCAACCATATGATCGCCTCGATTTACCTTAATTCCGGTATAGTCCGCGTAAAGCCGTTCGAGCCGCCCCGGCATCCGGGCGGTGATTGTTGCCTGATTGGTTTCATCGTAGGAGATTTTGCCGACTATAGTTATTTCCGCCTCGCCAAAAGCCCGGATCGCCGGAGTAGTCGCAATTTTAGCAAGCTTTTTCGCTGATTCTGTCATTCGGATTTGTCGAGGCCCCAGGTCGTCGGCCGATCCCGATTCCAGAGGGATTAAATCCATGAAACAGATAGGACATTTGCCGGATTTAGGCAATTTAATCTGAGGATGCATTGAACAAGTCCAGGTTGTCGACTCTGATTCGGCGGTAGCGTGCTCATGTCCATCAGGCGCTACACCATCCGATAGCATTGATCCCAGGAAGAAAGCTCCGATTATAATAATCAACAATGCTATCCGTGCCGCCCATGATTGAGGCATCCAATGATTTATTATGTTCCTGACAGAATTCTTGCTCATTTTTTATTTCCTACTCATTGATAGACAACAAAGAGTATTAATGCTCACGCTCTTTGGGCTCATCCGGTTTACTACTATCAAGCTCGCTCAACAGTTTACTTTTGTCCTTGTAAGAGGCAAACTGCTCCTGGCACTTCTCATTGCAAAAATAAATGCCGCGGCCTTCATGATAAGTAAAATGCGTTTTATCTTTTAGCTCCATTTTGCAGACCGGGCATACCTTTTGGACACTTTCAAAAAGGATATTCTCCTCAGCAGCTTTCTTGAAGTACTTATCCGGATCGGCCTTAATGTTCTTTGTACACATGACGCAACAATGATACACGCGCTGGCCTTGAATGTCTGTGTAAACTCCGGGATTAATTTTTCCGCCCATGACCGGACAATGCGTTTGCTTCTTAAATTCTTTTTTCGCCGGCTCTTTTTCGGCTTCACCGGCGAAAGCTACAGACGCCATAAATAGCACGGCGATGATAAAAACTGAAATGGTTGTAAGAGTTTTCATAATGACTCCTATGGTTAATTGTGTTCTTCAAAAGTTAAGGGTTTACCCATCAACATTTCAATTTTGGAAATCTTGATGGCAAGGTCAGTTCTGGCCCGTTCATATACTTCCTGAAAATGAAGGAGTTGGCGTTGAGAATCGAGCAGGCTAACAATATCGATTTGACCGGCTTGAAAAGCGGCATAGCCGACATTCAAAGCCTCCTCCGCTCGAGGGATCAGACCATCTCTATATAAAACCAATTTTCTTTTTGCTTCGTCATATTCAAACAATATTTTTTCCACCCTGGCAATCAGGGTATTTCGGGCATTGGCAAGTTTGTTCTCTTCGGCCATAAGGCGGGCTCTGGATTGATTCTTAACGGCTTTATTTTTTCCGAACCAGATCGGGAGAGTCATGCCAACGTTCAACATCAATGGATCTTTGCCGCTTTCCGGCATTGACGGAATCAGGGCCGGTCCGGTCTCGATATAATCAACTCCAATTGTAAAGGCCGGCATCGATATTTTCCCGCTCAGTCGGACGGCCGCTTTTCCCTTTTGGACTCCATACGCTATGCTTTTAAGAGCCGGATTTCCATCAATAATGCGATCCAAAATAAACTGAATCTCGGTTGATATATCTTCAATATAAATCGTATCCGGAATTGATATCTCAGATATGTCGGATGAGTTCAGCAGCGCCGCCAGATTTGATTTAACAGGCGGGATCATTTTATCAATTCCGATTAACCGATCCTCCAATATGCCCAGTTCGATCTGGACTTTTATCAAATCATGATGTGAAACTTGTGCCGTCTTATATTTTGTTTGAGTGACCGATTCCCAGAATTTCAAAATTTCAAAATTGGCGAGCGTCAGCGATTTCAGTTTTCCGAGATAGTAGAGCTCATAATACACGGTTTTGATATCATGAGTAACCGATTGCTTTCTTGATTCGTAATTCATCTCGGATGCCAGCGCCTCGCTTCGAGCCACATCACTCTTAGTGCCCAAGGTTCCAAACCAGGGCAGCGATTGCCTCAGTCCGATTTTATATCTTTGCGGGCCGACCCGGGTTTCGACCCTCTCCATGAAATATCCAAACGAAAGAACCGGATCAGGCAAGGTTCCGGCAAATGAGGCTCTATCAATCGCGGCCCGCCAGTTATAGAATGATTCTTTTATGGAAGGGTTAATTCTCAATCCCAATTTGAGCAAATCGGGGAGGTTATTGCCTGTCCCATTTTTGTAAATCAAATCGCTCGAAAGTTGGTATACTGAATTTAGCGAATCCGCACTATTTTTTGAGCGTTCAAATTCATCCGCCGATACAGACGAAGGAATTACATAAAGTGCGAACACCAAAAGAAGGTGAGACACAAAGCCGGATATTTTTCTATTTAAATTCATCAAAATTCAATTCTCCTATTTCAACCATATCATATAGTATGCCAAAAATCTATGATTATTTATATCAACAACTTAAAAAAGGAAGCTCTCCAAGTTTTTATATTTTTGAATAAAATTGTTCAATGGTGAATAATATTCTTTAATTTTATTCAATTTTTGCGTATTATATATAATGAATTTAAAATACATGACGATAGTGATTTCTAAGACGCTGTAATGTATTGAGTTTGAGGTTTGGCGTAAAATATTGAAGAAGGCATTAAGATTGGAATGAAATTTGATAGAGGATGAATAATAATATGCAGTTTTTGGAGAATAATAATTTCAGGCTATCAATAATCGGCGGAGTTTCGGTTTTGACTCTGGGAATCCATTATGGTTGGGTTCTTGAGCCGATTTTTGGAGACGCTCATTGGATTCACGCGGTTCACGGCCGTTTCTGTTATATCCCCATAGTAATTGCCTCGGCCTGGTATGGTTTGAGAGGCGGCTTGTATACGGCGGCGTTAATTTCCCTTCTGATTTTGCCCTTAATATTGTCATCCGGCGTGGGACCGCATGATTTTGCCGCAGAAGTTGTGGAGATTGTTTTTTATTTTGGAATTGCACTTTTATCCGGCGGATTGACGGAACGCGAATTAAGTAGTCGGAAGAAACAAGAGGATATGCGCCTTCAACTGGAGAAATCAAAACAATTATCTCGGGTCGGCCAGATCGCGGCCGGAGTCGCTCATGAAATAAAAAATCCATTGGCTTCGATCAAGGGGGCGGTAGAAATTTTGGCCGATGAAAAGGCCGCTTCGGAAGAGAAGGAAGAATTTCGTCAGATATTATTCAGCGAGATAAAGCGAATGGATGGAACCATTACCGAATTTTTGGCTTTCGCGCGCCCGCCTCAACCGAAATTGGAAATGCTGAATTTGTCCGATACGATCCGGGCCAGCATCAGGCAATTGGAGACTCATGCATCTCGGGAGGGAATTAATCTATTTCAGGATATTCTGGATGAAATCTATATCAAGGGTGATCGGTTGAAGATGCATGAGATGGCTTTGAATATTCTGCTCAATGCCCTTCAGGTTTCCAAATCGGGTGAGACAATCAAAATTACTCTTGAGGAGATAAAGGGAAAATTCGCGCATCTGGTTTTTGAAGATAGCGGACCGGGAATCAATGAAGCCGATTTGGAAAATGTTTATGAACCGTTTTTCACGACCAAATCCAACGGCACCGGTTTGGGACTGGCGATCGTGAAATCGATAGTTGAGAGCCATGATGGACAAATAGATATTTTCAGCACTCCCGGCCGGGGGACCCGCGTGGAAATCACTCTGCCGCTTCTACAGGAAACGGGAATATGAGAATTTTGCTGGCCGATGACGATCATTCCGTGCGACGCGTAATTCAGTTTAAGTTGGAAAAGCGCGGATATACTGTGATGGCGGTAGAAAACGGGATAAAAGCTCTGGATGCTCTCAAGAGCCAACGTTTTGATTTGCTCTTATCTGATATCAGAATGCCCGGATTGGATGGAATGCAATTGATGGAGCAGGCAAAAAAAGTGATTCCCGATTTAAAAACAATCCTGATAACCGCGCACGGGGAGGTCTCTCAGGCGGTCCAGGCGGTCAAGAAGGGGGCTTTTGATTACCTAACCAAACCGTTTGAAGATGATGAATTATTTGTTACGATTGATAAGGCATTGGCATTCGAAAAGCTCGAACGGGAAAACCAAAATCTGAAGAATCAACTCGAAAACGCCCGCAAAGGTTCTGAGCCGGTGGGGATATCTAATGCGTTTCGCGAAATGATGTCGATGATTGAGAAGGTCGCGCCGTCAGATGCGACCATTTTGATTACCGGGGAATCGGGCACAGGAAAAGAGCTAATAGCTCGGACAATCCATGAAAAAAGCCTTAGGGCTGCAGGCGAATTTGTGGCAGTCAATTGCGCCGCTATTCCCAGGGATTTGCTCGAATCCGAGTTATTCGGCCATGTCAGGGGAGCGTTTACCGGAGCTATCAAAGATAAACGGGGCCGATTTGAACTGGCTGAAGGCGGGACGATTTTGTTGGACGAAATAGGCGATCTGGCCCTGGATCTTCAGGTTAAATTGCTTCGGGTTTTACAGGAAAGACAGATTGAACCGGTAGGTTCCGAGCATCGGAAGGATATAGATGTCAGAGTAATCGCTTCGACCAACGTCAATCTAAAGGAAAGAATATTCGCAGGAAGCTTCCGTGAAGATTTATTTTATCGATTGAATGTCATCCCGATAAAAGTCCCAAGCCTTCGCGAGAGAAAAGAAGATATTCCGCTATTAGCAGAAACCTTCCTGCGCCGTGCCGGAGGTAATAAAAATCTGTCTCTTTCGCCGGATTTAATTGAAGAATTGAAAGCATTTTCCTGGCCGGGAAACGTCCGCGAACTTGAAAACATTATCGAGCGGATGACAATCCTGCGAAGTTCCGATATTTTAATGCCGGAAGATTTACCTGATGACTTCAATGCTGAAGACACTAAAGCTACTAAGAAATATACCGAAGTCGGTGCGGAGCATATAACATTTCATGAAGCCGAGAAGAATCTTATAATCAACGCCCTAAATACATGCGGCTGGAATCGAACCAGGGCGGCGCAATATTTACACATCGCCCGGCACGTGCTGATATATCGAATGAAAAAATACGGGATCTCGTCGTCGAAGGCAAAATTAGATTGATTGAACTTCTGGGTCAAATTTCCCTCGATTAGTATCTTTTATAACAGATGTATTTAGTCTTGTTATACCGATTGATAATCATTAAATTAGGACATCATCTATCTTGAATAAGTATTTTTGTCATGCATAAGCAAGAAAAAAATCCAAAAGGCAAGATTCCGACTCCTGATGATTTGTTTTGTCACGATTTGCCAACTAACCCGCTGCCGTTTCTGGGACGGATTTTAGTAACCGGAGCTTCCGGGTATATAGGAGGGCGGTTAATACCCGAATTAATTGCTCGGGGATATCGGGTTCGGGCAATGGTAAGGGGAGCCTCCTCGGTTTACAGAAAGATGTGGCCGGAGGTTGAAGTTGTGGTTGCTGACGCATTACTGCCCCGTACGCTCGAAAAGGCTCTTGAGGGAGTTGATACCGCCTACTATTTAATCCATTCCCTGTATCTCGGTCCCAAAGAATTTGAGGCGGCGGATATCAAGGCTGCGGCAAATTTCCGTTTGGTAGCTGAAGAAAAAGGCATCAGAGGGATTATTTATCTGGGCGGACTGGGCGATATCAGTAGCCCTTTATCATCGCATTTGCGCAATCGGATGGAAGTAGCCGAAGAGTTGAAGCAAGGGACGGTTCCGGTTACAATCTTGCGAGCGGCAATTATAATCGGTTCGGGCAGCGCTTCTTATGAAATTATTGAGCATTTGATTCGCAGATTGGCGATTATGCCGGTACCGAGATGGGCGCAGAATAATTGTCAACCGATTTCAATCAGAGATGTCATTAAGTATTTGGTTGGTGTGCTGGAAATTCCCGAATCGGTCGGGCTGAGTTTTTCAATTGGGGGAAAAGAAATTCTGACTTATTTGGAAATGCTAAAAATTTTCTCGGAAATTTTGAATAAAAAGACAATCTACTTTAATTGCCCAATTTCTTCTATAAAGTTCTATGCCTATTTAGCCAGTCAGATTACGCCCGTACCCAATGCCATAACGCAATGTTTGATGGAAGGTTTGAAGGATAAGGTAATTTGCGAGGATATGGCCATTAAGTCGATTTTGCCTTTTGAGCCGGTATCGTATCGGCAGGCTTTATTAAACGCTATGACGAGAGAACAACAGGACCGGGTTTCGACTCGTTGGTCGGACGCTTTTCCACCTGCGCACGAGCTCGCCCTGAAGCTGCACGAGCTGAGAGGTCGGGAAAGATTTAAGGCGAAATTTGCCATTTTCAGTGAAAAGTCGGCTACTTCAATTTTCAAATCCATCTGCCGGATAGGAGGAAAAGAAGGATGGCTTTATAATACCTGGATGTGGCGTTTGAGAGGAGCTGTTGACAGGTTGTTTGCCGGCGTGGGAACATCAAGGGGTAGAAAGAGTTATGGGCACCTGCAAATAAATGACGTCATCGATTTTTGGCGGATTGAGGATATTAGGCCCAATAAAAGGTTGCTTTTACGCTCGGAAATGAAAACCTTACGCCGGGCGTGGCTTGAATTCTCAGTCAGGGAACGAGGCGGTCGGAGAAAAATTACTTTGAGGGCCTATTATGATCCCCTGACCATTATGGGCAGATTCTATTGGTACATGATATTGCCATTTCATAATTTGATTTTTAAGAATTTATTAAAAGAGATTGATAAAAAAAGCTAACCATTTCTTTTTTGACAAGAAATTTAAGACTAATTTTGGTGACTTTTCCGCAATTTTTGATTATTATCTTTTGATTTTATAAGGAAGGTAATAATGAATACCAAAAGAAGACGTCGTCGGACATTATTCAGACATCCGCTGGCCGCTCTCGGTGGCGCGTTGGTTACATCGGGCGGAGCGCTGTTTTTAATTTTACTTTTAATCGATTTTACGCAAGGAACAGAAAATCCTTACCGGTCGCTGGTGACATTCGTAATCGTCCCCGCCATCATGCTGATTGGATTCATCCTGTTCCTGATATCGATATGGCTTCAGGTTCGCATAGCCCGGAAAAAGGGTGAGAATGTAAAATTCAATTTATCAATCGACCCTTCTGATCCCGGCTATATGAAAAACCTGTGGTTGTTTCTGGGTATTTTTTCGACCTTAATTATTCTTTTGATCTATAGCGGAACAAGGGCATATGAAGCCACTGACTCGGTTGGGTTTTGCGGTGAGACCTGTCATGAAGTGATGGGGCCTCAAAACGTAACCTATCACAATTCGCCTCATGCCCGCGTCGCCTGTGTTGAATGCCATATTGGGCCGGGAGCGTCATTTTGGGTTAAGGCCAAATTTGATGGAATCCGGCAGTTATTTGCCACGGCCAATAATTCATATTCGCGCCCGATAGAAACTCCGGTCCATAATCTTCGCCCCGCTCAGGAAACCTGTGAAAGTTGTCATTGGCCGCAACAATTCTATGGCGAGAAAATGGTGACCCATACTTATTACAAGTCGGATGAAGAGAATTCTCCCTGGACTATTAAAATGTTGGTTAAGATTGGCGGTGGAAATCCCCGTACGGGAAAACTCGAAGGTATTCACTGGCATATGATTGGGTCCAATAAGGTTCAATATATCGCCACTGATGAAAAACGTAATGATATTCCGTGGATACGCCTGATTAAGGAAAATGGCGATACATTGACATATACCGATCCTGATGCGGAACCGATAGATATTGATGACCCCAATATCGAAATTCGCCATTTTGACTGCATGGATTGCCATAACCGCCCCAGCCATTTGTTCATGCCTCCTGCCAAGGCGATCAATCTGGCCCTTTCGGCGGATAGGATTTCTTCAGATTTGCCACATGTCAGGGCAGCAGGTCTGGAAATATTGGTAAAAGAATACATGGATATGAAAGAGGCGCGAACAGAAATTTTATCCGGATTGACTAAATATTATGAGGTTGAATATCCGGATATCGCCAAAACCATGAAGCCGGCAATATTTGAAGCTTCTAAGGCATTACTGGAAATTTACGAACAAAATTTCTTCCCCGAAATGAAAACCGACTACCGGGTTCGACACAACTATCTTAGCCATTTTGTAAATGATGGTTGTTTTCGCTGTCATGATCGGGTCAAGGAAAATGAGCGGGGCGAGAAACTATCATATGCCTGTAATACCTGTCATCTAATTGTTGCGCAAGGACCGTCGAGTAATTTGGATGAAATCGCAGGCAGTATTATTGGTCTCGATTTTGAGCACCCTGAGGACATAGATGAAGCCTGGAAAGAAATGTTGTGTACTGAATGTCATGATCATGAATCGGGATATTAGGTTTCATTCGGCATACATATATTGAAAATTATGTCACATATCGCGCTAATTGATATTACGGCTCTCTCTTAGCATTGAGTACATCTTGATTTACGCGACGGTTTGTTTTATCTTGGATACTACAATGACTAATTCTTTGCAGGGAGCCTAGATATGCCAAAATTCTTCCGTCAGGGCATTTCAAATCTTATTATCACGTTTTTCCTGATCTGTTGTGTAAATGCAACTTCGGCTCAGGATATTACGCTTTGGGGAAATTTGGAACCGGGGCCCCACGGCATCGGATTCAAATCCTTCGAACGATATGATTACTCGAGAGTTTACCGGGCGAGATTGGATTACTTCGGCAATCCGGTGGAAGGAGAAACCGCTCGTCCGATACAAATATGTGTTTGGTATCCGGCCAAAACTATGGAAAACTCTATTACGATGGTTTATGGAGAATACTCATATTCGTATCCTGAGAACGATGAGTTTATTAATCTTTTGACTCAATTGCATAATCGCGAAATAGGTTACATTGTCAACGCAACCCAACAACCGGCTGGTTTTGCGCTTGAAATTATGGGCAAAGATTTGAAGGCGGTCAGAGACGCTGATCCTGAAGAAGGTTCGTTTCCGCTGGTAATATACTGTCCCCGCTATGAATCGAGTTATTGCGAAAATGCTGTCTTGTGCGAGTACCTGGCCAGTCATGGTTTTATCGTTGCTACCACCCATCCTCTCGGGCAGATGTCGGCTACTCCCGAATATAATCAGATAGGACTCGAATCGACCGCGCGTGACGCGGAATTTGTACTTGGCTTCTTGCACGACTTTCCAAATGTCGACTATAATAAAATAGGGATTTTAGGTTCGGGCGCCGGAGGCGCTACGGCTGTTTTGGTAAAGCTGAGAAATCAAAACGTCAAAGCGACAGCCACGCTTGCGGGTTCGCTTACTTTTGGAATGCTTCAGGAATTGGTAAGGCAAAACCCTGCCTATTCCCCTGAGAGATTAAGCGGTCCGCTAATGAATTTATATCCTACCGGAGAACATGAGCCTGATTTTTCTTTGCTCGATTCTTTGATATTCGCGTCAAGATATTCTTTTGCTTTCCCGTCAAATTCTTATCAGGATTTCAACATGGGACGCTCAATATTAAGTATGTTGAGCGATAGCACGGAGCAAATGCATCGGCAAAGATTGGACGGATACAAAATGATCGCGGATCATGTCTATAGGTTTTTTGACGCTTTTTTAAATGATGATTCCGCGAGTATGGCTTTTATCGAGAATATGCCTTTACACAATGGCTATGATTTAGAATTTGTCAGGCGTGAATTTAGGGGAGCTGAGGATTTACCCCCCACACAGAATCAATTGATGGCTTTATTTACCACCGGTCAGATAGCGGCCGGTCTGGATTTATATGATAAATTCATTGCTTTGTATCCGGATATGTACAATATCCCCATGCAGAATTTTAATGTCCTTGGTTATCAACTATTGCAGCAAAATCGAATTGACGAGTCCTTGCGAGTTTTTAAGATAGTCGCGGATAATTATCCTAATGTCGCCAATTCATGGGATAGCTACGCGGATGCCTGCCTGGTTGCGGGCGATACGACTATGGCGATCCAGTGCTATAAAAATGTATTGGAGGCCTTACCTGACGATACGTCGGCCAACGAAGATTTTAGGCAACAGCTAAGAAACATAGCCGAGAATTTTTTGAGCCAAATAGAAGAAAACTAACATACATTTTGCATGCGGAGGCAACAGATGGATAAATCTAAATCGAATTTGTCGCGCAGGAAATTTTTATCAACAGCGGCTGCGGGATTGGCAACGACGGGACTGGCCGGACTGACCCCGCAATTATCTCTGGCCCAGGAGGGTGAACACACTGACCAAGCGACACAGCCAGAAATAATCTATAGAACTTTGGGTAAAACCGGAATGAAGGTTCCAATCGTCAGCATGGGGGCTGGTGGCGCTAATAATCCCGGAATTATTCAAGCCGCCTATGAAAAAGGAATTCGGCATTTCGACACAGCTGCTTCTTACCAGTATGGGCAAAATGAGCAAATGGTTGGACGAGTGGTCAACAAATTGAAGGTGCGGGATAAAGTCAATATCGGTACGAAAGTTTATACGCCCGGGCAAAGAGTAGAAGATCCCGCGGCGGTAAAAAAGAAGTTGATTGAATTATGCGAAGGAAGTCTGAAAAGACTTAAGACTGATTACGTTGACATCCTTTACATTCACAGCGTCGCTACTTTAGGCTTCGTAAACAATCCGGGTTTACAGGAGGGGTTTGCCGAATTAAAAGAGCAGAAAAAAATACTGGCCGCCGGAATTTCAACTCATAGTAATATGGCCGCGGTTATTAATGACACAGTCGAGGCCGGTTTTTATGATGTCATCCTGACGTCAATGAATATTTCTCTGGGCGATAACGCCGATTTAATGGCGGCCGTGAAAAACGCCGCCAATAAAGGCATCGGATTTGTTGCCATGAAAACCCAGGCGGGTGGTTCCCGGCTGTCAGCCGATCAAATTGCCGGCTACCCCAACAAGACTATACATAACGCTATGCTCCGCTGGGTTATGCGCATGCCTGAGATTAAGACCTCTATCCCCGGAATTGCCAACTATGATTTTCTAAATGATAATTTTGAAATCGCTTACAGTCTCGAATATACTCCCGAGGAAGAGAAACTGCTTTCGGATTCGACTATTCAGTTGGGTATGGGGTTCTGTCATCAATGCCGCCAATGTCTGGCTTCCTGCCCTCATAAGACTGATATCCCGACACTGATGCGCACGCATATGTACGCCGCCAGTTACGGCGATTTTTATAAAGCGCGACGGGTATTAAATAATATTCCTCGGGGAAGCAGTCTGGATGCATGTGGTTCGTGTGATCAGTGCACGGCCCAATGCGCCAATTCGGTTAGGATTAGAGACAATATCAGTGAGTTGAAGACTATCTACGGATAAATTTTATACTCGGAAATCTGTCAGGGCCACCCTCAAAGGGCGGCCCTTTTTTTATAGCTATTATTTATTTAAGGCAGTAAGCCAGGAATTTATAAATTCAGTTTGTTCCGGTTTGTAATCAATGGCGCCAACCAGATAATCTCCCATGATTCCCACGACAATATTTCCGTAAAATCCGTCTTCAAAAACAAAAGACCGATCCGGGGGGATATTAATAGTATCATCAACGGAAAATTCAGTTCCTGATGCCTCGATGGCACCTCGCCATTTTGCGAATTTATCCTCCGGATTGGTGGAAATAAAAATCTGTAATATATTGCCGTTCAAATCATAATTTTGAGTATAAACCCGGGTAAGAAAAGTATGCCCCATAAAAGATTCGATAATATATTTATCTGTACCGGGGACAATCATATCTGTAGGCAGATTCGAATACATGCTCGGTTTTTCAATTGTGCCGGGGATGGTTTTGGCAAAATAACCAGCCAGAGCATTTACTGCCGTTTTGGTATCATCGGATGCGTCGTATCCGATAACTCTAATCATATATTCACCCTTTACGAAATCGCGGCTTGATTCCGAACCGAAACCTTCCACTCCAAGCGATAAATACTCTTCTTCCTCGGGTCGCAAAACCGAATATAATCCGTAGGCTCCATTGCTCTCGGTGAATCGATATATATCGGCAATGATTTCAATCTGTTTATAGGTATAGGTCGCCGTGGCGACTTCGACAAAATCGTATTGATGATATATTTCCGCCCCGCCGTTGATATACTCATATAGAGAGTCACCAACAAAAAGGGAGGATTCGCCCGCACGAGTAATTTCAATCTCAGTTAATTTGTCAGGTAATAAATTAGTTGTTGAGATCGCTCCTGGTAGGTTTTCTTTTTCGCCGCAGGCGATTAGCGACACAATTATCACCAATCCCAGTCCCGCGAGTAATATTCGGTTAAACATATGTTCTCCTTTGGTGAAATAAATTTCAAGGAAATAAATTATAAGGATGATTTTGATAAGCGCAAGCTAAATGATGAAAAAATATCTATGTGTGGAATTTTGTGGCTCGTTTATTGGCCGCGCTGATTATTTTTTTTAATTCTTTTTCATCTCCGGAATTTATGAGGCGTTTGATTTTCATAAGCTCATATGAAAATCGGTCAATCGCCGTTATTACGCTTTCCCGATTCGACATAAACATGTCGAGAGAAAGTTCGGGAGATGATTGGGCGACGCGGGTCGCGCTTTTATAACTTCCCCCTATCATTTTTTTTAGATTTTTAGCATTGAGACTTTGATGTCCGATTAAATTGGTTAGAGAAATGGCCATAAGATAAGGCAGATGGCTAGTTAGAGAAATATTTCTATCATGCGTCTCCGCCTTTATCCCAAACGGTTCGGCCCCCAATTTTTTAATCAATAATTTAATAGCTTCGATCCACTCCTGTGAGGTCTTATTTTTTTCCGTCATCGCAAAAAAAGAATCTGCGAATAAATTTGGTTGTGCCGCCTGGATGCCCTGTCCTTCCGTACCTGCGATGGGATGGCAACTGATATAGTTTACCGACGGAGAGCAGGAATTTACGGTATTGAGGATTTCTGATTTTATCCCGGCCGTATCAATTATGCAGGCGTTTGATTTTACGGCCGGTAATATCAAGGGCAGTATCTTGATCGTTTGTCTGATGGGGGTGGCAAGAATGACCAGATCGGCTGTGGGAACGCTGTGAGTCAAATTGAGGGATATACTATTAACAGCACTGATATTTTTGGCCATTCTCGCGGTGTGGGAATTTATGTCATAGCCAATTACCTCGCGAACGATTTTTCGATTGATCAAATCCAGGCCCATAGATCCGCCAATCTGTCCAAGGCCAATGATTAAGACTTTTAAATGTTTCAATCGTATCATATATCTCGGCCCATGGCTTGAGCCATTGGTTTTAATTCGTCCATCAATGCTTCAAATTCCTCAGGATGGAGACTCTGGGGGCCATCGGATAAGGCATCTTCGGGATGGGGATGAACTTCTACAATTAAACCATCGGCCCCGGCGGCGATACCGCATTTGGAAATAGGCGAGACCAATGAGCGTTTTCCGGTGGAATGACTGGGATCGATAATTACGGGCAGATGACTCAGTTCCTTGACTATCGGGACGGCGGATATATCCAGGGTGTTGCGCGTATATGTTTCAAAGGTGCGGATTCCTCGTTCGCACAGGATGACATGGGGATTTCCGTTAGACAGGATATATTCGGCCGACATCAACCATTCTTCAATAGTTGACATTAATCCTCGTTTGAGCAACACCGGTCGAGCGGCTTTACCGACCGCTTCAAGAAGCGCGAAATTCTGCATGTTGCGTGCGCCGATTTGAAGTATGTCAGTGTATTTTCCAACCAGGTCAACGTACTGAGGCGAGATTACTTCAGTCACCATTGCCAGGCCATGTGCGTCGGCGGCCTCGCGCATAATCTTTAATCCCTCTTCACCCAGACCCTGAAAACTATAAGGCGAGGTCCTCGGTTTAAATGCTCCACCACGCAGTATTTTCGCTCCTGCCTTGGCGACGACTTCAGCGGTTTCCATTATCTGATCCCGATTTTCGACGGCACAGGGTCCGGCCATCATGACCAGCTCACGACCGCCAATCTTTATGCCGTTCATGGATACAACCGTTGATTCTTTTTTGAATTCGCGGGCAGCCAGCTTGAACGGTTTCAGGATGGGCACGACATTTTCAACCCCGGGGAGCGCCAGTAGAATTTCAGGGTCGACTTTTTTGCCGTTGCCGACCATGCCTATGATAGTTTTCTTCTCACCGGAAGATAAATGGGGCTTAAATCCCAGTTCCTGAATTTTCTTCAAAACCGCGCCGGTGTGTTTCGCGGTGGCCGTTGCTTTCATTACTACAATCATCATTCACTTTCTCCTTCATTCAGATCAGGTCTGAGGTGTTTGGTTTTGCCCAGATATTGATGTTTTATCTGATTTTGTGATTTATCCGTATTGACGTGCATTAAAATTCTAATCAGGCCTGGCATACCCTTATCCACATGCATTTCGCGAGCGCATAATAAAGGGACCATGCGCATATTCATGTTGCGGACAGCGTAAGCCGGAAATTCCGCGTTTAAATCATCGGTAACGGTAAAAAAGATGCTGGCGATATCGTCAGTCTGGATTTGATTGGATTCAATTATTTTTCGCAGTAATATTGTCGTTGCCTCAAGAATATCTTTTTCAGTGTTTTTCGGGATGCTTATCGCTCCGCGGATGCCTCTAACCTTTGACATAGTCTATTCCTTTTCGTAGTTGCCTGATAAATTTTCCGGTTTCATCGACAGCTTGCGCCGGATTGGCCGAATTTCTGATTATATCAATAATGGCGCTTCCGACAATGACGCCATCGGCGACCCGCGAGACCGTCGCGGCCTGATTCTTATGGGATATTCCAAATCCGGAGCAGACCGGGATATCACTCTGTTTTTTTATTTTTTTGATCCATTGCACAAGATCCGCAGGCAATTTATCTCGAGCTCCGGTTACTCCCGCGATCGTCACCAAATAAACAAATCCCCGGCTTCTTCGGAGAATCAATTTGGTACGCTTCGCGTTTGACGTAGGAGCCAGAAGATATATCAGATCGATATTATTTTGCCGGCACTGATACTCAAGGTCTCCGGATTCTTCCGGAATTATATCAGGGATAATCAATCCTTTTATTCCGATAGAGGAAGCGCGAGATATAAATTTATCGACACCATAATGGTAAATGGGGTTGAAATAACTCATCATTATTAAAGGCAATCTGAAGCTGCCGTTCAACTGAGACAGACGACGGAAAATTGAGACGACATTAATTCCCTGCTGAAGTGCCCGGTGCGATGAATATTGAATTGTTTTGCCGTCGGCCAGCGGGTCAGAAAATGGTATGCCGATCTCGACCATGTCGGCTCCCGACGATTGAAATTCAAATAACAACTTGAGAAATGTTCTCTCGTCCGGATAACCGGCGGTTAAAAAGGGCATCAGAGCCTTCCGGCTGTACCGCCGGCAATTAGCAAAAGTTTCCGTTAGAGACTTCATTAAATTCTCTTTCCAATGCAAAAGGTCTCAAATTACGTTTTATTGAGGATGCCCTGTCTCGAAGCAGATTTATAACATCTTGATTGGCCAGGTCTTTATCGCCCCGGCCGGAGAGATTGATAATCAGGATATCGTTCTTGCTCAATTTGGGAGCGAGCTTTTTGGCGTAGGCCAAAGCAAAAGATGATTCCAGAGCTGGGATAATACCCTCGGTAACAGATAATTCCTTAAATGCTTCCAATGCCCGCGCGTCGGTAACAGCCTCGTAGGATACGCGGCCCGAATCTTTCATCTGGCTATGTTCCGGACCGACACCGGGATAGTCCAGCCCTGCGGCAATAGAATGAGTCGGCATAACCTGACCATCTTTATCCTGCAACAGATAACTAAAACCTCCATGGAGAATTCCGGGTTTGCCCTTCTTTAATGTTGCCGCGTGAAGATGAGTAGATAATCCGTTTCCGGCCGACTCGATACCAAATAGATTGACCTCTTTGTCCTTTACAAATTCATGAAACATTCCGATGGCGTTGCTGCCGCCGCCGACGCAGGCGACGATCGCGTCGGGAAGACGGCCCGCGATTTTCTTGATTTGCTTTTTCGTTTCCTTCCCGATAACCGATTGAAAATCACGAACCATTAACGGATAGGGATGAGGACCGACGGTTGAACCTATTATATAATGTGTCGATGAGACATTGGTTACCCAATCGCGGATGGCTTCATTGGTGGCGTCTTTCAGCGTCCGGCTCCCGGAATCTACCGGAATAACTTTCGCCCCGAGGAGTTTAATTCGATCAACATTGGGAGCCTGGCGTTCCATGTCCTGGCGCCCCATATAAACAGTACAATCCATTCCGAACAGGCAACAAACGGTGGCAACCGCGACGCCATGCTGCCCGGCGCCGGTTTCGGCGATTATACGCTTTTTTCCCATCCTTTTTGCGAGAAGACCCTGACCGAGACAATTGTTTATTTTATGGGCGCCGGTATGCGTCAAATCCTCTCTCTTGAGGTAAATCTTCGCGCCTTTCCATTTGCGAGTAATTCTTTCGGCGAAATACAGCGGCGTCGGCCGACCGGCATAATTGTTGAGTAGATTATTGAGTTCGTTTTTAAATTCGGGATCGCGTCGGGCAAGATGATACTCTTCTTCCAATTGCATCAACGCCGCCATCAATGTCTCGGGAACATATCGTCCGCCAAAACGACCGAAATATCCTAATTTGTTCGGTTGTCCCATGATCGTACCTCATTTATGAATTTCTTTATTTTTTCGTGATTTTTTTTCCCCGGTTTATCTTCGACTCCACCGCAAACATCGACAGCATACGGTTGAACTGTTTCCAATGCCTGGCTTATGTTTTCGGGATTTAATCCTCCGGATAAAATTACCCGGCCGTAACGCGAAGCTTCTTTAGCGATATTCCAATCAAACTGTTTTCCCGTTCCGCCCATTTTCCCGGGTTGGTAGGTATCGAGATGAAAATATGATAGATTGCTGGTTTGAATTATATCAAGGTCTCGTTCATCGCAAATTCTGAATGTTTTGATGAAGGGGATTGGTAATTGTTTTAGATCATCAAAATTTATATCTCCATGAATCTGCACAGCATCAAGACGGCAATCTATAATTGTCTCAGCAATGACTCCAATCGGCTCATCTACGA
Organism: Candidatus Zixiibacteriota bacterium; assembly: GCA_036480375.1. NCBI lineage: Bacteria > Pseudomonadati > Candidatus Zixiibacteriota > Candidatus Zixiibacteriota bacterium. The sequence goes on along the minus strand of JAZGGI010000047.1, from coordinate 68,865 downwards.
AAACTCCAATCTTATTGACGAAGGGAGAAAGAGCTTGAGTAATTTCCTTTGCTGCTTTCTGACTTATCCTTCGGGGGCTTTCGGCAAATATAAAACCAAGAGCATCGGCGCCGGACACAACCGCAAACGCGGCATCATCATAATTTGTAATTCCGCAAATTTTTATTCTTGTCATTCCGACTCTCCCAGGAGTTCACGGATTTTGCCAAATGGATCTTCACTGGTAACTATGCCTTCGCCGATTAAAACCGCATCAACGCCACATTCCTGGACCCTGAGCATATCATCACGGGTTTTAATCCCGCTCTCGCTGATGCAAATGGCATTGCATGGGATTAAAGGATATAGGTTTTCAACGGTATTAAGGCTGACCTGAAAAGTTTTGAGATTGCGATTGTTAATCCCGATAATTTCCGGTTTGAGGCGCCAGGCGCGGTCGAGTTCTTCTTTGGAGTGAATTTCAATTATGGTTTCCAGCCCGATTTCACGGGCCAGGGCATGCAAATCATAAAGCTGATTATCGCTCAGAATGGCCGCGATGAGAAGCACGGCATCGGCTCCTATCGCGCGACTTTCCCAGATTTGTGATTCCTCGATAATAAAATCTTTTCTCAGAATCGGCAGCGATGTATTTTCTCTGGCCATTTTCAAATCATCGATGGAACCTGAGAAAAACTGATCTTCGGTTAAAATTGATACAGCCGACGCTCCCGCTTCTTCGTAAAGCCTGACAAACCGGTCCACCTCAATAGTATTGTTTAATATTCCTCGCGACGGCGACCTTCTTTTTATCTCAGCTATCAGCGCAAGTTTGTTGTCTTTTGTGAGATTTGTCCGCAAGCCTCTGGCAGGGCGCATATTCCGCACGGATTTGGCCATATCATCAATGGTTGAACGACTGTTAAGCTGATCCAGCCAGTCTTTCTTATGTTTGATAATTTGCTCAAGCATCGCCAAAGCTCCTGCTGAATTCTATAAAGTCATTCAGTTTCCTCAGGGCCTGTCGGGAATCGATACATTCCTCGGCCATTTTGATGCCCTCTTTTAAATTGACTGACTTTTCGGCGATAGTCAGGGCTGCGGCCGCGTTGAGCAAAACAGTGTCCCGCCGGGGGCTTTTTTCGCCCTTTAATATTGAAATGGTAATACCGGCATTTTCCCTTGCGTCACCTCCGGCAAGTTCCTTCATGTCGCACGAGGCAAATCCCAGGGCTTGAGGATTCAACTGATAATGATCGCATGTGCCGTTTTGGGCCACACTGACTTCATTGAGCCCGGCAGTGGTTAATTCATCAATGTGACACTGGCTATACACGACCATGGTGGACTTAATCCCGATCGCGCGAGCGACCTGAGCGATTTTATCGGTATAGGCTCCGTCAAAAACGCCAATTAATTGATGAGTCGCGAAAGCGGGATTAGTCAGGGGGCCCAATAGGTTAAAAACTGTCCTGAATCCGAGTTCTTTTCTTATGGGAACGACTGCTTTCATGGCCGGATGCAGCGCCGGAGCGAAAAGAAAACCGATTCCAATCTCATCGATGCTTTGCCCGGATTGCTCGGGACTTAAATCAAGATTGGCTCCCAATTCCTGCAACAGGTCGGCGCTTCCGCATTGACTGGAGACTGATCGGTTGCCGTGTTTGCCGACCGGAATTCCGCAAGCGGCGATGACAAAAGAAGCCGTCGTGGAAATATTAAACGTCCCCGCTCCATCGCCGCCGGTACCGCAATTGTCGAAAATCATTTCCTGCTTATGAGGAATGCGCCGTGCTCTCTCCCGCATCACCTGCGCCGCCCCTAAAATTTCGTCAACGGTTTCTCCTTTGCATCGCAAGGCCGTCAAAAACGCGGCCGTGTGAGGCGGAGAAGCCTCTCCGGACATGATTTGATTTATTACTCCCCGGCTTTCGTCGATAGATAAGTCCTGATCTTCTATGACTTTTTTGATCGCTTCCTTAATCATGATTACCTCGCGCTGAGAAAATTTGATATCAGGTTTTTACCGTGAGTGGTAAGAATCGATTCCGGATGAAATTGTACACCCACCACAGGCTTATCTAAAAGACGAACGGCCATAATCTCACCATCATCGGTATGAGCAGTGACGTGTAAACAGTCGGGCAGAGACTCCTCACGGACAATCAATGAATGATACCGGGTTGCCTCAAAAGGAGATGGAACTCCCAGGAACAGTCCATCGCCGGTGTGATAAACATTGGATATTTTACCATGCATTAGAATTTCGGCGTTATCAATATTTCCCCCGAACGCCTCCGCGAGACATTGATGCCCGAGGCAAACTCCGAGGATGGGAATTTTATCCGAGAAGTACTTTATCATCTCAAGGGAAATTCCGGCATCCCGGGGTCGTCCCGGTCCCGGGGATATAACCAGGTGGGTCGGATTGAGATTGATTGCCTGCTCCAGGGTGATTTCATTATTGCGGGCAACATGACATTCCTTGCCTAATTCCCCGATATACTGCACCAGGTTGTAGGTGAATGAATCGTAATTGTCGATAATCAAAATCATCAGATACCTCCTTCCGCGTTTTCAATCGCTTTTTGGAGGGCGGCGATTTTGTTTTTGGTCTCCAGATACTCCATTTCCGGAATTGAATCGGCAACGATTCCGGCGCCGGCCTGGAGGTAATATTTTTTGTCTTTCATCAGAATTGTCCTGATATTAATGCACCAATCCATATCGCCCGAGAGGCTAAAATATCCTACCGCGCCGGCATATGGACCGCGCCGGGTGGTTTCAATATTCTCGATTAATTCCATCGATTTGATTTTGGGCGCGCCGGTCACGGTTCCGGCAGGGAAGGCGGCTTTGAAGAGATCAAATTGATCCATATCCTCCTTCAATTTCCCGGTAACATTGGAGGTCATGTGCATGACATGCGAATAACGTTCGATATTCATAAATTCGGTGACATTGACCGAACCGATGCGACAGCAACGTCCCAAATCATTACGCCCCAGATCAACCAGCATAACATGTTCGGCGCGTTCCTTGGCATCATTAAATAATTCAACCGCCATTTTATCATCCTCTTCGGGAGTATTTCCACGGGGGCGAGTACCGGCGATGGGACGTACCGTCGCGATATCATTTTCCAGTCTGACTAAAGCCTCGGGAGAAGAACCGATCAGTTTGATATCATCAAAATCCAAAAAGTACATATAGGGCGAGGGATTAAGCATTCGCAGCGCCCGGTAAATCATAAACGGATCGGCCTCAGTTTCGCCTTCCAATCTCTGGGAAATAACCTGTTGATAAACATCCCCGGCTATAATATGTTTTTGCACTTCGGTGACTGCCCGGCAAAAATCATCTTGCGTAAAATTCGAGGCAGGTTTTTTGCTCGAGGTAATATTTCCATTGCCGGATGGATGAATCAAAGGAGAACGCAGGGTATTGATAACGCTATCGATCTTTTTCGCGGCGGCAGAATCTTTATCCCCCGTCGTCAGACTCAGGACTTTTATGTTTCTCCGGACATGATCGAAAACCAGGAGAGTATCTATTAGGTACAGCATTGCCGGAGGCAGATGGAGGGTGTCGCCGGAGTAATTGGGAATGTTTTCAAAAAAGCGAATGAAATCATAGCTGATAAACCCAACCGCTCCCCCGAGCAAGGGAGGACGGTCGTCAATCTCTTCTACCGAAAAGCGATTGAGAATTGAACGCAGTCCACTTAAGGGAGCATCAGGCTCGGTATATAATAATGATTCGCTTTTGGTTCCGTTTTGAAGGGAAATACGATTATCATAAACGGTAATTCTTGATTCCGGCTTCATCCCGATAAAGGAGTAACGGCCAAGTCTGGTTGCGCTCTCAACGCTCTCCAAAAGAATTTTCGCTCCAATGGTTTGGAGCTTTAGAAACGCCGAGACGGGCGTTTCCAGATCGGCCGGCATTTCTCGCGACAAAATTTTCAATTTCGTGTGTTCAACCATTTTTCCAATCCTTACACAAAAAAAGCCCGCTATCATCGGCTGATAGCGGGCTGGAATGCTTTTTCTAATTAGCTATTCGCTTCCACTATCAGGCAAAGTGGTATACCACCACCAGTAATAGCTGTAGGAATAGCCAAAACAGAAGGTATCCTGATTGATAACTTCGTTTGATATGTTATTCTTGTCTGTCAATTGCTTCATTTTTCTGCCCTAAAAAGAAACCCACCATCGTTTTGATAGTGGGCTCGCCTTGTTTCTTCTTTTGGGGGGAATCTAAAACAACAACGAATCCACTATCGGCCGGTGGTATAATGCCACCACCAATAGCGACCGAAGTAAAAACCGTATGAAGTCGAATATTTCGAGATCTGATTCATTGTTCTCACAAACTCCTTGCACTTATTATATCAGAGATAAAGAATTTGTCAAGGAAAATTTTGTAACTTGTTGTAAATCAATAAATAAATTTTCAGGATTAATTTTGCCGTGCTTTTGGTGTTCAATTCCTGAACAGACAGGTCAAGGTCAGAGTAATTTTTACTTTTCTGCATCCTTTTCTTCACATGGAATATCTTCCTGGTAAATTCTTACGCCAAACGTACGGCAAATTACCGGATGTTCCATTGAAGCTAATTCTACAAACTTAGCGGTTATTTCCTGAGATATACTTTCTTGCTCGAAAAGGCTGTTTACCAGCCAAGTCAGATAAAGCTCGACAAAATCTTCACGAACGGTACTGTTATTCAAAGCTTCCAGGGCGACATCGACAGAAGCAATCCAAATTGCTTTCAATTCCGGCTTTTCATTATTTCTAAAATCTCCCAACGCGCGGGCAGCATGAATTCGGATGGCCCAAAATTTATGGTTCAGAGCCGGGAGAATAAATTTGGCCAGTCTTTCATCGCCCTTTTTGGCCAACGCGCTGGCGGCGTCCAATAAGGCATTGGCAGTATCGACGTAGGGAGATTCCCAGTTAATATCTATATTTTCCCATTTTTGCAGCCATTCAATTCCGTCGCTACGATCAAATTGCGATAGAAGTTTGGCGGTCTCGAGTTGAACCTTAATTGAACTGGACTTTAATAATGAAGGAATCATATCCAAAAATGCAGAATCGTTGTTTTCCTGAAGCCACATTAAAGAATAAATTTGAGCCCATGCATCTCCGCTATTAAATGCCCTGGTCAGACTTTCTTGAGTAGGTTCATAACCCATTTGCAGCAGATAATCTTCAATACTTGGCCGCCGAGGAACATCTGCGTATGTGGGAATCACTATAAAAATTAAATATAGGGTGATTATAGAAACCACCCTATACGATTTAGAAAACTTCGCATTAAGCCGGAATATTATATTCTCTTTCCTTAACATCCCGGAAATGCCGCCTTAAGAGCCGCTATCAAAGCATTATGATTTACCTTATGTGCGGGATAAGCTCCGCTGGTATCCGGAGGGCCATGATTAGGCGTATTGGCCCATGCGGCGGCATCAGCGGCCTTTACCAGAGCGTCAGCGGCGGCTTTCATTTTGGCAACGGCTTCCGCTGGGGTATCAACCTCCGGTATAATGCATGCGGTGGTCAGGGTCTCAATTTTGGGTTCATCCGCTATCCATTGTGCGTCAAAAGCCGCTTTCCATTCAGCCTGATGCACTTGTTCATGAGCCAGGGTTGCACTAGTCGAAGTATAGGTGGCTCTTGTAGGGCGACCGGTAGGAGCAGGGGCTCCCGTAAATGCTAAATCGGCCACGACTAATTTGCATGTCGCCAGATTCGGAACAGCACCAACACCGGTTATATCGGTCTTCCCCTGAGTACAGACCGAAATAGAGTAATTTGATAGACATTTTTTAACTCGCATCTCCCAATTATCTCCGTCAAGACAGCAAGCGTCATATTCAGCTGTTACCGGATGTCCTTCCCATAGTCCGAAATCACCGCCGCAATTTGCGACTTTGCTGGGTATTTTCGTGTAAGTAACAGGTACGGCCGGGTTGGGTGAACAGGCTGGGGCATTACAACAAACCGGAGTTTCATCTGTACATGGCGCAGTGCCGCCTTTAAAAACATAATTAATGACATACACGGCATCACCGACATTAACGAAACCATCATCATTGGCATCACCGGCATATAACGGCTCGGGTGGCGGGCCACCTTTGAAGACATGATTTATAATAAAAACGGCATCGCCGACATTTGTAGTGCCATCTCCATTGGCATCTCCGCAAACTACGGCTTCAGTCAGATTTATTAATATTCCGCAGTCAGTGCTTTGCCCAAAAATATCCTGAACCGTTACCATAACTTCATACATACCCAAATCTGACGGCGCTGTGTACCAATCGTAAACTCCCGTAACAGAGTCAATGTCTCCGGGGCCGACTACTGTATAGATGACATTATCACAACGTTCCGGACCGATAGCCGTAAATATATGCAGTATATGATCGCCGGCCTCGGCCTCAATACTTATATCGCAATTACTTATCATATCGGGGGGGTAATTATCTATGATAACTTCGGTAATTAGTTCTTCCGAGCATCCGGTCGGATCACATACCTGGTAGGTTATATAGTGAGTCCCGATATCTTCAGGTCCGGGTTCCCATATCCATTCACCGGTAGAATCAATCATCGTTCCCGGTCCGGAGATTAGTTCAAAATATATCTCGTCTCCCTCCGGGTCTTCACCAAAATAATCATAATACATATTGGAACAAAAACTACGTTGTAATAACTCTGGGTGATTGGTAACATAAGGCACCTCGTTCGTATCGGGGCAACAATAATTGATAACAATACAAAAGTTTACATCGTTTGCCCAATCACCCAACATTGTGCCCCATACATTATTCCAATATTCATATGAGCGCCCAGTTCCGCAGGAACCGTCGTCTGACGTTATTGATATCGTGTCATTTACCTGATCAACGACTGTATATCCGACGTGGAAATCTCCGGAAATAATTATTGGCTCGGATGGAGTAATCGTTGTCCAATTTGGAAACCAAATAATATCAGATCCCGGAACATGAATAATATCAATTGTGTCTCCCGGAAATCCGTATTCATCGTTATCCCAAATTAGCACATTAATTCCGTTTACGGAATCATTAGTACTGCCGTATTCATAAAACTTCATATGAATCGAGACAAGAGTGCAAACATCAGGCGCAGTAAACCGCATATTAAAAAAATCGTCGCCGTACGCATTGGGAATAGGCCAGTAATAATACATATTGCAATAATATGCCTGATACTCACAATAAGACATATTATCCGGTGATAAAGATTTTTCCCCCGGTAACAAATCCTCTCCCATTAATCTCTTCTCGTTATCGATTAATCGAGGGATTTTCCCTATGATAGTATTTGCCGTCGGAACATTTTCGGTGCTTACATCAGGCACCAATAACAGCATCAAAATACCGCAACATATAACTGTCATCGTAATAATAAATACATTAGCCTTGTCTTTCATATAACCTCCCCGAAATTTAAATAAACCCATAGCGATAAAATATCCCAAATTCGCAAATGAGTTACAATGCTATAATTTATTCAACGGATAATCCCCCCGCCCCCGGGATGAATTACTGTTGTTACTGCAAAATCAAATATAAGATTTGTATTTTATAAATGCCGACCCGCTAATTCCACCCGTCATCTTATATGAAGATATACATTTTACGTTAAAAGTCAAACACTTTGGCATCCAAAAATAGTCATTTGACATTTCGCTTAAATAATCGTTCCTTGGATTCGTTGAGGGAATTTTTAGTGAGGGAGCGATTATGACAGATGCCATATATGAAAAATTGGCCGTAGCGCTGGACCGGCTTCCCAATGGTTTTCCGCGGACGCCTTCCAACGTCGAGATACCGCTTCTTAAAAAGATATTTACCTCGGATGAAGCGTTATTGGCTTCGTATCTGACAATTGATATGGAGCCCGCCTCAGAAATCGCGAAGAGGGCATCTTTGCCGTCTGAAGTTACGTCAGAGAATCTTATAAGTATGGCCAAACGTGGGTTAATCTGGTTTGAGAAAACTCCGGATATGTTGAAATTCAGACTGGCGCCTTTCGTAGTCGGATTATATGAATCGCAGCTTGACAATATGGATGAGGAATTAGCCGGCCTAGTCGATGAATATCTGGCCGATGGAGGAGCGGCCGGGATAATGAAATACGATCCGGCCCTGCATCGTGTTATTCCAGTTCGGGGCGCCATTCACGGCGAATGGGTTTTGCCATACGATGACGTGAAGAAAATCCTTCAGGAAGCCAAATCATTCGCTACGCACGATTGCATTTGCCGTGTTCAGCGAGCTCAACTGGAACACGCCTGTGACCGTCCGGTTCATAATTGTCTGGTTTTTAACCTGACCAAAATGCCTCCCGGATACGATGCCATAACTCAAAGTGAAGCTCTCAAACTTCTGGACGAGGCTGAAGAAGCCGGGCTAGTCCATACCGTAAGTAATATCGCTTCGGGAATTGGATATATCTGCAATTGCTGCGGCTGCTGCTGCGCTATTTTGCGGGGGATTACCGAATGGGGAGTTGAAAAATCGGTGGCATATGCCAATTATTATGCCGTGATTGATCCCGATTTGTGCGCCGATTGCGGTACTTGCCAGGAGAGATGTCAGATTGGCGCGATTGAAACTCGTGAAGACATTTCTTTTGTAATCCGCGAAAAATGTATCGGATGCGGTCTGTGCGTGACCGGTTGTCCCGAAGACGCGGCTCGATTGGAACCGAAACCGGAAGAAGAGATTGTACATCCTCCAGAAAATTTTCCCGCCTGGGAAAAGATGCGCCTGCAGAGTCGGGGATTATCCGCTAAGCAAATATAGTACGATAGAAATCAATCCTCGATAAAACGATAAACATCAAGTAAGAGGAAGAGAGCATGCAAAAAATAATCCTAATCCTGGCGTTAATAGTCTTGATAATCATGATCTTATTTCCGCCCTTTTATGCCGGTAAAAAGCCTTTTAGTGAAGGGATACATGATGGAAATATGGGATATTATCCCATCTGGAATCCGCCTTCACTTGAGGATGGCTATATATATTTATACGAGTGCGGATTGGTGAAAGATACAATCTCCAATCTTTCTATGCCCCACAAACAGGCCGGTGGTCAAACTGTTTTTCAAGGATATGTGGTTGGATTCAATAAAGTCAAATTTACATTTGGCGTTATCATTTTGTTAGTCATAACGTCTATCCTTTTATTGATTTATCGGAAAAAGGAAAAATTACAGGCAAATAAAATTTGAAGAAATTTAGGGATTGATTCGACCGAATATTTAATTATTTGTACAAATTCGCTAAAAATCATTCCTTATCAGAACGATGCTAATAACCCGGCTATAAGTTTAATTGCTTGACATTTTAATATCGGTAATATATATATCATATGTCATACTTCTAACGCCTTTTTTATAGATATACTCGATATTTAGCCGGGAGGATGCCATGTTTCATTCTTTATTCCTGCGCTGTTTACGGGCAGGCATGCCAGAATTTTTAGGATTTATTGCTGTTTTGGTATGGGCGTTAGTATTTATGCCTCAAATTGCTGAGGCAAATTATACGATTGGCGATGCCAATTCTGATGGCCGTATAAATGTTGGCGATCCCATATATCTTATTAATTTTATTTTTCGTGATGGCCAGGCGCCGTCTCCTTTTTATGCGGGAGATGCCAATTTGGACGGCCATGTTAATGTCGGCGATGTATTGTATATTATCAACCACATTTTCCGAAATGGTCCACCTCCTGGAGATACCGGCGAATATGAGTTTGGCGTAATTTCCCTGTATCCCGATGATCGTGAATTGCTTATAACAGATTCAATAATAATTACATTTTCAGACGAAGTTGATTGCGAGAGTATTTCCTCCGAGACGATTGACATAGGGCCCGGATTTGGGGGGACATTTGAATGCGATGGCAACAAAGTGATTGTCAAACTCGCACGCTTTGAATTTGCTATTATGATGTGCATCGGAATTTCGAAGGACGTACGGAGCGTTACGGGGGTTAATCTGCCCTATAATTACTATTTCTATATATACACTTCCCCTGATCTTCCGTAAGAATAAAACAGGCGATAGTGAAAATTCTCTCGTCTTCAAGAAATTTATCTCATTAGCAAACTTATTCTTTATTGGTTATCAGATCTTTTCGGGACAGATTCAATTTGTCGAAACTCTCCGATGATATCACATAATACCAGTCGGCGAAGCGAGCATTCAAAGTTTCGCTTAGGATCCGGCCGTCGGTTACATTCTTGTGCCATTTTTCATGGACGTCATATTTGGTTTTATTTTCACGGTCGGCATTTGTCCACAGACTGTCATCAATCGTCAAAAAATCAGTGTTGTTCGGTTTGGGAGGTTCGGTAAAGGCCGACTGATCAAATTCGGTTGTTATAAAAAGGTATCTGTTCTCGGCGCTTCCCTCACCGGTGTCGCCTTCCTCGGTTCCGGCGGTAACAGATAATCCCGTACCATAAAGAATTTCACCGAACCGTAGAGTATAAACAACGCCTTCATCGGTTCTGACGATCAATTCACCTTCATTGGATTTGAGCTCGCCATCGCGTGTGAAATAAAATCCTTTACCCTGAAGGTTCATAAGGTCCGCACGATTTATTTCCTGCCCTTCCTGATTCATCTTTTTCAGGTTTTGAGAAAGGCCGGCCGGTTTGGGGCGTACTCCGACAATTTTCAAATTATCAATCGCGGTCTTCAATTCACTTAACTTGGTCGAATCGACCTTTTTCCCATATCCGATATCCCGCGCCGTCCAGTCATCGTCTTTTTTATAGAGAATAAGTTTATCATGTTCGTTCAGGCGGCCCGATCTCTCATCTATGGAATAATCATGAAGCGACAAACGGTTGATTTTATTATTGTCGACCTGCAGAAGATCGGTATCAATCCAATCCTCAAATTTGGTTGAAATATCAATTGATGTTTTGACGGCATACACTCGTTTCTCGTCAGGTAATCTCACAAACCTAAATCCCTGACCGCCCTCAACCGGAATACCGATAATCAAATCGGCCAGGATATTGTCGTGAATATCTTTGATAGTTACCCGGGTGCCGTATCCCGACGATGCCAAATTGGATTCATCCAGAGGATCGATAGCGCCGCAGGATTCATGATCGGCGATATTATCCGAACGAAAATCGTCCCTAGTGATGCCGATAATTCCCGAAGCGATGCGAGCCAAACGGTCTTTATTATCAGCCGGGTAATCATGATGGGAAGGGATACTCCACCGATTTTTGGTAAATGTCACCTTAAACGGTAAAGCCGTTTCTGTATTATTATCGAATTCTACTATTTCAAGGATGGCCGCAGTGTTGGGGTCGTTGAAATCCGGAAAGAACGGTTCACCCTGATCCTGGAACGCCGAGGGGGTTATTCGATCGGGAGAGGCGATCACGGCTATAATAAGAAGTACCGCGGCGGCAACGGCGAACCATAATGTTGTTTTATTTTCGTTCATAGCGCTAACTCCTCAATCTTCTCGCGGCAATAGTTCCTTCATGCTCCCGGCGTCGGCGCCGGATAAATATCATTACTCCCAGGATAAAAATAGGGACGGGCGGGAGTAGCACGGCCAGAGTTTTTATGTTGGCCTGAATAGCCCGGATAGCGATTTCGGTGTTTTCCTGACTGCGAGCGATCGTCGCGTCACGATTAGCCTCAATGTTGGCTCGAATTGCCTCAAACCTCTTGTTTTCCACTTCCTGCATATTCTGGGCCATGATTTGTTTGGTTTGTTCATCGACATCGGTGCGATTGCGCACTTCTGTCACTTTTTCAGTAAGCCTTTGTTGAGCTTCCGAAAGCGCCTGCCGCGCTTCTTCTTCAGCCTCGCGTTCTTCTTCAAGACGTCGGGTAATAAATTCCTGAGTTTTGGCCTCAACGGCGGTGAGGGTGCGATGTTTAACGCGCCGATTACGCAGCTCGATGAAAGATTCGTCGTCGGCCAGGTAATCGATACTATTTAAGAAAAAGCTGATATTATCGAAATTGAGATTGGCAATACCTCGATTGCGGATTTCAAAAAACTGTTGCGAGATAAAATCGACATCCGCGATAACCAGCAGATTTATCAAATTGCCGGATTTATTTTCCGGATCGTTTTCTTTCTGAATGCCGGATGTCGTTCCCGATATACGCGCGGCCACGGTATATAAGTCGGGTGTCGCTATTCGTCTGGGCCGTTGGTTAAGAGTCAATCCGAAAAATCCGCGCTGAACGAGACTATACCAGTGATGAACGCCGGAAACCAACCCAGTTTGCAAAAGTGGTTCAAATACCAGATTGGGTTCAGGAGGATATTCGAGATATCCCGGAAACATAAATACTACTTCCTGTAAGTCGGCGCTGACCGGATTGTCCTGGTTGATAGCGCTTTTGTTCTTATTCCCTTCGCCGATGAAAATAATTTCCTGTTGCAGAACCGAAAGATCGGGATGGGGGTTATACACATCCCAAATTACTTCAGACATTTTCCACGGGACGCCGATTTCTTTCATGAACTGTTCCATGTTTCCCTTGGGTTGTTTCTGCTGCTGGTTTTGCTGGAACATGCTAACCTGAGCGTCGCTGGGCAGGATGGGGGAGAGGGATATGTCAATAAGCGGCATAGGATCGATCAACAAAACAGTCGGTTTACCGGTTTGTACATAATCCTTCAAATTATCTAATTCTTTCTGACCCAAAGTAGAAGGCATAACCGCCATCAAAACATCCATCTCCTGCTCGATCGATTCTTCCGGATTGACCATGAGAACTTCATACTGCTTGCGTAGTTCTCCCACTACCGGCCAGGGAGGTACTTGCTGTCCGGTCTGGTAATTAAAATCTCCAAACAGTTTCACACCGGTGCTTAGAATCCCAATTTTCTTGCGGTTACTTTGAGCAACCGATCGGATACTTCTTATTAATTCGTATTCAACGGGCAGCCCAACGTCAAAAAACGGAATAACTTCCTCCCGCGCGCCGCAGGTAAAGGCTACGCCCAAAAACACCTGGGCTTTACCGGAACGGCCGCCTTCATTCACAAAAGATTCCTGCGGGAAAATGTTGAATTTTTCGCGGGCTTCACGAGCTTCCTCGGAAAATGGTTCAGTATCTTTTATAAGAATTTGAACCTGGTCGCCACTAACGGCCGCGATTTCTTCCAGTTTGCCGATGATATTGGCGCGCGGTTCGACAAAATTGCGTGGGACTTCGGGGCTGATATAAGCTTGAATAAGAACCTGCCTGCCTTCCGGTAAATCCTCTAATAGTTGTTTTGATGTATCCGATAGTGAATGCAGTCCTTCGGCCGTGGCATCGATTCGCAGCGCCATCGTTACGATGATCGCAACAAACGAAAAGACCGCGATTGTCAAAGCCACAGTGCGGATAAAATAATGAATCCACATTTTATAACCGCCGGCGGTGGCGGGCCAGTGTCGTTTTCCGAGAATAATGACATTCAAAAACAGCATTATCGCGGTGACACCGATAAAATAAAATAATCCCGAAAAACTGATAATGCCCCGGGCAAAATCCTTGAAATATCTCTCGATCGCAATACGCCCCAAAATGCTTTGCAGCCATTCACCGGTGAGCCATTCGAGACTGCCTATAAAAATAAATATCGAGCAGAACAGCATTCCCAAAATAAAACCGATTGTCGCATTGGAGGTGAGAAGTGAGGCCAGCATCCCGATTCCCAAAAAGGCGGCTCCGATTAGCCAATAGCCGAAATAATTGACAATCATCAATCCCAAATCAGGACTACCCAACCAGAACAAAACGATGATATGGCTAAATGATAAAATAAGTGAGGCTGAATAAATTCCCAGAACCGAAAGATATTTGCCCAACACGATTTCGATATCTGTGGCTGGCAGAGTTAAAAGAAGTTCATCTGTGCCCTGCCTTCGCTCTTCGGCCCAGACGTTCATCGTTACCGCCGGAATAAATAAAAGCAGCAAGAACGGGAACATGGAATTCAATTGATCAAGATTGGCCAGATTATTGGCAAAAAATCTTTCCTGCCAGAAGGCTGCCGCGGCGCTCAGGAAAATAAAGACCGTTATAAAAAGATATCCGGTCGGGCTGCTGAAATACAGTTTGAGATCTCGCTTACTAATGACAGAAATTACTCGCCAGTTCAGATTCAATTTCATCATAGCATACCCCCCTCGGTATTTAATTCTGAGGAACGGCCATAATTTGTCATTTTGTAAAACGATTCTTCCATGGAGTTTTGTTTTCTCAAATCTCCCGGAGAACCATCGAAGACGAGTCGGCCGTTATGCACCAGCAGTACCCGGGCGGCAACGGCTTCAACTTCCTGAAGAATATGGGTCGAAAGTAAAATCGTTTTAGTATTGGCCAGCTCGGAAATATTATCCCTGAAATCGCGAATTTGATTGGGGTCAAGGCCCGCTGTTGGCTCGTCCATAATCAGGACATCCGGGTCGTGCAAAAGAACCTGGGCCAGCCCGACCCGCTGTCGATAACCCCGGGATAATTTTCCGATCGGTTTTTCGAGCACGGTTTGCAGTGCACAGCGATCAACCAGGGTATCAATTCGTTGACTCAGATATTTCTCCTCCATCTCTCGAACTTCTCCAAAAAATCGTAATAGTTCCAGCGGAGTCATATTTTCATAGAGAGGGCCGTTTTCCGGCAGGTAACCCAAAAAGCGAGAAGCTCCCAGTCGATTTCCGGATACTTCATGCCCGCAGATGAAAGCGGAACCTTGACTGGGACGCATAAACCCGGTCAATAACCTCATCGTGGTAGTTTTTCCCGCTCCGTTGGGTCCCAAAAAGGCGACAATTTGTCCTTTTGGAATCGAGAAGGAAATATCCTTGATGGCCACGAATTCTCCGAAGTATTTGGATAGATTTCGCGCCTCAATCATTGGTTTATCATTGCCGTTTATCATCAATTTACCTCACACACGAATCCAAACAGTTAATTATCTAATTAAATTTGTATCGGTCAGGATTGGGATTATAAACAACTAAAGCCAATCTGTCAAGGCCGACAGACTTAAGGCTACCTCCGCTCCTTCAACGACCCTATCCCGTTAAATAAGAATTATATTTCCCAATATTTTATCGGTTCCAGATATTTTTTAATATTTTCCCGGTATGAAGGACTTAAAAAGGAGTTTTATAATTCCCAAAATTCGTTATATTTAGCCAATACTGACTTATGGGGCTGCATGATTACACGTTTTTTACGTACTAATGTACAAAAATTACAAACAGCAGAAGGCCATTATGAGAATTTTTAGCTTTTTTGGATTATTTTTTATTTTGATTGCCGCTTTTAATATTCAGGCGCAAGACAGCGATTGCGGGACAGTCATCAATCCCGAACAGGTTGAGCAGGCCTTGAGAATAGAGCGCGAGATGCAATTTGCTTCCAAGACTCTAAGCACGACCACTCATATAGAAATCCCGATTGCCTATCATATTGTGCGTCGTTCAGACGGTACCGGCGGCTTTTCTTTAACCGATTTGACCGCTTCGACTGATAGCGCAAATGTACTTTTCGCGCCCTTGAATGTCAGCATTTATCAGTATTCGCTGGATTATATCGATGATGACGTATTTTTCTTTGATGGACACCGCTACGATGAACTCCGAAGCGTCAATGTCGTTCCCGAAGCGGTAAATATTTACTATTTACCCGATGAATCGGATTTTCCTTATTGCGGTCTTTCGTCGTTTTCGTTTTCCGGGACGCAGGGTATAATCATGAGCAATAATTGCGCCGGAGAGCTTATTATAAATTCCACTCTGGTTCATGAAATCGGCCATTATTTTAATCTTTATCATACTCATGAAACCGCCTTTGGTGATGAATGTCCTGATGGAAGTAATTGTATCGAAGCTGGCGATTTGATTTGCGACACCCCCGCTGATCCGACTCTTTCGGGTCTCGTAGATGCCACCTGTACTTATACCGGAACTGATACATCTCCCGCGTCATGCGGTTCTGAAACGTATAATCCTCAGGTCGAAAATATAATGTCATATTCCCGGAAATCCTGTCGTGATTTCCATAGCGACATGCAAATCGAAAAATTCAGAACAACGCTTCTGACTCTACGATCCGAGTTAGCCTTTAGTATCGACGGTTTTATTGTGCTGCCGGGCGTGATTGAAACGCTGCCCACCCTTGCCGGACAAACTTCCGATACGGTAATCAAGATTATTAACAGTTCGGAGACACCATTTGATGTTATATCCTTTTCCACCTCAATCGGAATTATCAATGTATCCGGTACCGTACCAGTTACCCTGAATCAGGATGATACAGTGTCTTATATCGTCAGTTTTAATGCTTCTGCCTTAACCGGTGAATGCGATCTTGGGCCCAGAGAAGATACTGTCATCTTCAATACAACTCACTCCGAAGTGACAATCGCGTCAATTCCGATAACGCCTGCGGTCGTGTACGCGGTTCCGACCAACGAGCATCTCACGACCGGTTCCACATGTCTGACATTTACGGTACCCAACACGCCGGGAATATCTGATCTGTCCGGCACCGGTTTTGTACCGGCCGGATTTGGCAATATTCTCTACGACGGTTCTCTTCTAATTGGAGTCATTGATGGGACCGATACGACAACATACATGGATGCGTATGGCGCGGAAGATTTTTCTGTTATTGATTCTTATGTGAGCGATATTGACGCGGCCGGTCGTAATACTCAGACGATTAGATATGTGACTAATGATAACAGGCTGCACGGTTCGGTGAGCTATCATTACGGTTATAATAACCTGGACCTTGACAGTTGTTCGGCTTTGGAAATCGACTATACTATTTCTAATCCGTGCGATACCGCTCTGAATATAGTCGCCGGAATATTCTGTGATTTTGATATTGACAATTCGGGCGATAACTATGCCTTTATCAGCGGTGACATGGTCATCGCGACAGATGGTACCAATGGCGCCTCTCAATCGGTGGCCCTAACCGTATTGCAAAGTTGCGGTTCTGGCCCAAATTTACGCATAATCTCCAACCCGGATTTAATTTATCCCAATAGCGGCTTGACCGATAACGATGCGTATCGTGAATTGGTTTCCGCCAGCAGCACGGGATCGCTGAATTCAACTGATGTATCAACACTAATATCATTCGGTGAAGTAATCCTGGAACCGGGTGAAACTGAGTTTTTCCAGGCGGCGATAATATTTTCCGGTACCGGTTCTGACGACCTTGATCCCGCTCTCGCCGACGCAACCCTACTGGCCCGGGGAGTTTTCCCTGATAGTGATGGCGATTGCATAACCGATGCATTGGATAATTGTCCCGATACGTATAATCCGGATCAAATCGATCTCAATGGAAACAATATTGGAGATGTTTGCGATTATAAATGCGGTGATGCTAATGGCGGCGGTGACGTCAATGTCGGCGATGCAGTCTTTATTATCAATCACGTTTTCAAGGGTGGGCCGGCCCCCGATCCGATTGAAAGCTGCAACGTCAACTGTGATGAAGACTGCAATGTCGGAGATGCGGTTTATATGATCAATCACATCTTCAAAGGCGGTCCGGTGCCATGTGCGGGGTGTGGGTAATCTCAAAGGAATGTTTTGGATGAATTTGGAGTAAATTATGAAAAAATTGGCTAAGATTCTGGTTTTTTGTACAGTTATTGCATCTATCCTAACGGCAAATGGTTTGGCGCAATTGGAGCCCGACCCATTTACACCAGTGCAGGATTATATTCGTTTTAACTCGGAATTTGAGCAGCGATTATTAGATAGTCCTCTACCCGATACGGGTAGTATAAAGGCATTTAAAGTACTATCCAAATTCACCGAGACTGTGCTTGACTCAATTGTCGAGGCAGCTATGGCGGAGTATCATATGCCCGGAGTTGTAATCCTTGCGATACTTGAGGATCAGGTTGTATTCAGCAAATCATACGGTTATGCTGATTTGGCACAAGGCATACCAGCTTCAGATACAACTCTATTTTATTTGGCGTCAATCTCCAAAACATTTGTGGCCAACGCCGCCGCCCATTTATGGCAGGATGGGCTTTTGGACCTTGATGCAAATGTCAATGATTATCTGCCCTTTGATGTTATTAATCCCTGGTACCCGGATGATGCGATTACAATGCGGACACTCTTGTCGCATACCTCAGGCCTTGACAATAGGAACGACATATGGACTTCCGAGCTTGACACCAATACGACCAGTGATTTTCCAATATCAAATTGTGATTATATGGAATCTGTTTTGGTTTCGGGAGGATCTCGATATTCAGTCTTAAATTACATAAGCCGTCGCCCCGGTGAATATTTTTGGTACAGCAATTTTGGCTTCGCTTTGGCCGGGTGCGTTATAGAAAATGTATCGGGGATGTCGCTGGGGCAATATTGCCAGGATTCTATTTTTCAACCGATTGGAATGGATGAAACATCCTGGTTTATTTCCAATCTAAACCAGGATAATGTTGCTATTCCCTATAAATGGACAGGAAGCGCTAATGAACCCTTTGGGCATTATGGAATCGGTCCTTACCCATGCATGCAGGTTCGCTCCAGTGCGCAACAATTGGCCCGTCATATGATTGCTTTTATGCAATACGGTCAAATTGAAGGTAACAGAATTCTTGACAGTACTACTGTAGAAATGATGAGAACGATTCATTATCCTGATACAGATGCAGGGAGCACCCGTTTACAAGGTTTGGGCTGGTACGAATTTCTTTTCCTGAATAATGATTCCTGGGGACATGGAGGGCAGTCTTGGGGGGCTGATACAAGAATGTATTTTGATCCTGAAGAGCGCACAGGATTTATTATTCTGACAAATATATGGAACGGTGGGATTGGTTACATAGAAGCTGCCATGTTTGAATTCTCGAGAGATTATGATAACGATGACTTGATATCGGGATTGGATAATTGCCCGCTTGTTTATAATCCGGGCCAGCAGGATAGTGATGGAGATGGAATTGGTGATGATTGCCAGTGTTTTGAAGAAGTAGTTTCTTTTGAAGGTGAATTTACCGGTGATTATTTAGGAAAATGTGTCAGTGGCGTTGGAGATGTGAATGGCGATGGTTTTGATGATATTGGTATCGGATCACCCTACAAAGATATAGGGCCCGACAATGAAATCGGAAAAGTATATATCTTTTCAGGTAAAGACTTTGATACTCTGTATGCCCTTGAAGGTGAATATGCGGTAGACCGATTTGGTTACAGCCTGTGCGGAATTAGAGATATTGATGATGACGGGATTGACGATTTCCTCGTTGGCGCTTATAGAAATGACCAAGGTGCCGCAAACGCTGGCAAGGCTTATGCATATTCCGGGGCTGACGGTTCTGTCATTCATACTTTCTTGGGAAGTTCTATCGATCAACTAATGGGATACTCAGTCTCCAGTATTGGTGACATTGATTCGGATGGGGTATCCGATATTTTGATCGGTTCACTGCAAATAAACGGCAGCGGTCTTGGTATGGTATCGGCTTATTCGGGGAGCAGCGGGGATTTTCTTTTTAGTGTTTACGGTGAAGCGACTGGTCAAAATTTTGGAGTATCTCTGTCATCTGCCGGGGATTTTAACAATGACGGAATGCCTGATTTTGTAGTCGGCGCTCAACACAATAGCGACAACGGATACCACTCCGGGAAGGTTTATATTTACTCAGGCGATGGATCATTACTACATTTTTTTACTGGGGAAAATCCAGGCGATCGGTTTGGTTGTTCTGTTGCAGGAGTCGGCAATGTGGACGGAGATGCGCTTGATGATATTATTATTGGCGCCGGTAGTTTTGAGGGAAAATTAAATAATGGCGGAAAAGTATATATTATTTCAGCCAATGATCTTTCTACATTTCGGACACATGAAGGAATTTGGCAGGGGCTTCTTGGGGAGAGAGTTTGCGGCATGGGTGATCTTAATAATGACGGATATGATGACTATGCTTATAGCGAAATCCAGGCCCATAGGGTTTATATCCATTCAGGCATAGATGGTAGTTTGTTGTATCTGTTATCCTCGGAAGTGCACTTTTCGTGGTTTGGAAGCTTCATTTCAGGCTCATCAGATATTAATGGCGATGGAGTCAGAGATTTAATTGTTGGCTCTGAAGGATTTGATAATGAGAGCGGTAGTGACGCCGGTAAGGTTTATGTCTATTCTTTCGGTGATGCCGATACCGATGGGATTCTTGCCGGGTGTGATAATTGCGCAGCAACGCCTAATCCCAATCAGGAGGATACTGACGGTGATGGGATTGGGGATTTATGCGATTATAAATGCGGTGATGCTAACGGCGACGGCGACGTCAATGTCGGTGACGCTGTATTCATAATCAACCACGTATTCAAAGGTGGGCCGGCCCCCGATCCAATTGAAGCCGGTGATGCCAATTGCGATGACGCGACAAACGTCGGAGACGCCGTATATCTTATAAATCATGTCTTCAAAGGCGGCCCGGCGCCATGTGAGGGCTGCTGATTTATTTGTAGTCGCGCCACCAAGTTTCATGCGGGGGAATATCTGAATCGGTGATTGTTTGACCCGGTTTAGGAATAGCGAACTTAATATTGGCCGCTTCGGCGGCATTCAACAATCTTTCCGGCGGTTCGAACCATTCATGAAAGGCGAGATTAAACGTTCCCCAGTGAATCGGAAGGAATATTTTTCCGTTTAAGGCCAAATGAGTCGCTACAGCTTGCTCCGGAGTGTGATGGATAGCGGGCCATAATTTTCCGTAAGCTCCAATTGAAATCAGAGTAAAATCAAAGGGACCGTATTTCCGGCCGATTTCAGCGTGTTCAGAGTATTCTCCCGTATCGCCGCTGAAGAAGACTTTTTGTTTTGTACCCATAATTATCCAGGATACCCAGAGGGTTGGATTTTTTCCGGGCAGACGGCGTCCGGAAAAATGCATACCCGGTACGGCCAATATCTTTACGGAACACTCGGGTAAATCAATCTCATCCCACCAATCCAATTCATGAATTTGAGATAAGGGAACATTCCACTTTTCCAGATGTGCGCCTACACCAAGAGGAACATAAAAATGAACCCCGGTTTGAGAGAGAGATTCAACGGTTGGCTTATCGAGATGATCATAATGGTCATGTGATATAATTACCGCATCAAGAGGCGGCAATTCGTTAAGTTGTATCGGTACAGGATGAAACCTTTTGGGTCCCCAAAGGGTTGATGGTGAGTTTCTTTCGCTCCAGATGGGGTCGGTGAGAATTCGTTTACCATCTATCTCAATTAATGCCGTGGAATGGCCCATCCAGGAAACCCGTAATTCATTTTGGGGATTATTGGCAATTGTAGCGGAGTCGATATGTTTAACGGGTAGTTCCACCGACGGCTCCCTTTCCTCTGAATAAGAAAAGAATCGATAAGTCATTTTAATCGTTTCAAGGGCCGTGAATTCTTCAACATATTTATTGGGATTGATAAAGCCTTTACCATCAAAATTGGGTGAGTTTTTAATTCGTTCCAACCGGACGCCGGCTGGGTTTGCGCCAAATTGTGATAGATTATCGGTTGAAATGATAAATACAATCAGACCTAAAATAAACAGACCGCCGAAAACCAGGAACATCATTTTTATAATCTTCCACCATCGCATAATATCATTATGATAATAGATGGTTATTCCAAAGAGGTCAACTGTTAAAGCAAATAATTGATAATCCTCAAAAATCGTCTCGCCCTCTTGATTTTTATGACGAGTTAGACTTATATTTCAATTTCCAAATCTTGAAGGGGCAGGAGAAGCATAGATTGATCCAGGAAATGATAAATCCAGGAAGGAGTGGTTCATGATCAGACGCCATGTTGAATTTATTCTTATCGGCGCGTTATTGCTTTTTGCCGCCGTCGTGCCGGCGGCCGCGCAAAACATTGACGCCAAAGAATACCGGCTCGATAACGGAATGCAGGTTTTGATGGTCGAGCGACACGAGGCTCCGACTATCATGGCCTCGATATTTGCCCGGGTCGGGTCGGCCAATGAAGTACCGGGCATAACGGGAATTTCGCATCTATTTGAGCATATGATGTTCAAGGGAACGGAAATCATCGGAACCAAAGACATCAAGCGCGATCGGGAAATTATGGCGCGGCTCGATTCACTGCGAGTATTGTTACAGGCTGAAGAATGCATCATGCGAGAGAATTTGCGACGGGGAAAAATTACGGATATGCTGGACCCAGACGCCAAAACCCCGCGCTACCGTGAAATTGAGAAAGTGTTTGATAGCCTTATTCTCGAACAGCGAGAACTTATTATTAAAGACCAGCTAAATGAACAATATTCAAAGCACGGTGGATTTTTTCTAAACGCCTTCACTTCTGAGGATGTCACCGGGTATTTTGTTCGACTCCCCAAAAACAAAATTGAACTGTATATGTGGATGGAATCTGACCGTTTCAAAAAACCGGTTTTCCGGGAATTCTATTCGGAGCGGAATGTCGTACGTGAGGAGAGAAGGTTGGGGATTGAATCTACTCCCACGGGACTGATAGAAGAGGAATTCCAGGCCATGTTCTGGAAATCATCATCGTATCATTGGGGTGTTATTGGCTGGCCGTCTGATTTGGGAAGTATAACCAGGGCTCAGGCAATGGATTATTATGACACTTATTATGCGCCCAATAATTTGACAATGATTCTGGTAGGTGACTTAAATCCTGACGATATGATTAAAATGGTTCGGAAATATTTTGATCGCATTCCCCGCGGGACGACCGAACCTCCCGACGTGATAACTCTCGAGGAAAAACAGTACGGTGAAAAACGGCTAATAGCTCAGGCCGAAACCAATCCGCAAGCTCAAATCTGGTACCATACCGCTGCCTGGAAGAATCCGGATAGCTATGCTCTTGAGGTCCTGGCCGGTATCTTAAACGGCAAAACCGGGCATCTATACAAAAAATTGGTCGAAGAAAAAGGCATTGCCAAAAGTTCCGGAGGCGGAGGCGGTATGTTTGGTGGAAGTGGCTTAGCTGTTAATGCTACTCAGGATTCACGAAAATACGCCGGGGCGTTTTATGTATCGGCCGAAGGATTATCCGGTATCAATGCCGAACAACTCGAACAGGCGATGTATGAAGTAATTGCGAACCTGAAGGAAAATCCCGTATCTGAAGAGGAATTGCAAAAAGTCAAGAACCAGATGCGGGTAGATAAAATCAAATTCATGGATATCATGTCCGGTATCGGTATTCTATTCACTCTGGGCATGAATGCGGCTATGGGCGACTGGACAGAAGTTAATAATAATCCCGAAATGTGCGATTTGGTTACGGCCGAAGATATTCAGCGAGTGGCCAATATATATTTCGCCGATGATCAGAAAAATATCTTGATAATCAACGCCAAAGCTACCGAAGGATCTGAAGGGGCGCGCGATACGCAATTTGTCCAAATGGTCCAGATGATAAAATCAATGACAGACACCGACCGACTCGGTCAAATGATTGGTATGTTCTCTGCGAGGATCGATCAAACCGAAAATCCCGATGAGAAAGCCCAGATGGAAGAAATATTGAAAATCGCCAATGATCATCTTAAAGAATTAAAGGCGGCCGAAAAGAAATAAGGCGCACGCCATAGGAGATACGAAAATGAGAAGATTATCAAACTTGTTTTTATATCGGTCGGTCACGCTTGTGGTGATTTTGGCGTTGACGGCCGTCATAATTTTTGGTTCAATCGTAAGGGCTGATGATATCGTTGACCATCCCGACAAACTTAAATACGATGACCTAAACTATCAGCCTCCTGACGCGGGAAAATATCATCATAAATTGGATTGCGGCGCCTCCGCGTACATCGCCGAAAATAACGAAGTACCGACCTTTGATCTAACGATTTTTGTTCGTACCGGTTCGATTTATGATCCGTTGGAAAAGGCCGGACTGGCCGACATGGCCGGCTATTTAATGCGCAACGGCGGGGTTGAAGGAATGACGGCGAAAGAAATTGATGAGCGTCTCGCCTTCTTGGCCGGTGATCTGTCGGTTAATATTGGCAACACGCGCGGTTCGGCCAATCTCTTTTGCCTGTCCAAAGATATAGATGAAAGTCTGGAATTGCTAAAGAAAATTCTCCGTTACCCGGTCTTTGACCAGGAGGCGCTGGATCTCTATCGCACCGATATCCTTTCCGATTTGGAGCAGCGCAACGCTTCGACTTCGGCGATTGAATCACGAGAATGGCAATTTTTATTATATGGCGATCATCCCCACACGACACCTTATCGACGTACTGAGCAATCGGTAAATACCATTACCCGCGAGGATTTAGCAGCTTTTCATCAAAAATACTTTTTCCCCGGTAATTTTATTATCGCCGTGTCCGGTGATTTCAAAACCGATGAAATTCTCGCCAAACTTAATAATCTTTTTACCATTTGGCCGGATAAGGATTTAGTTCTTCCGGAAATTCCGGAACAGATTTCGGAAGCCAAACCGGGCGTTTATATAGTGAAGAAAGATGACGTCAACCAGTCTCGCATCAGGGTTGGCCATCTCGGGGTTAAACGCGATATACCCGATCAATATGCCTTGCGGGTGATGAATAATATTCTTGGCGGGGGCGGATTTACGTCTCGTATTGTCAGGCGAATTCGTTCCGACGAGGGATTGGCATATAATGCCGGTAGCGCTTTTGGCCGGCCGATTTTGTATCCGGGAACATTCCGGTCATGGTTTCAGACCAAGCATTCTACGGCCGCATTTGGATCCGGTATCATCGTCAAGGAAATTAATCGCATTCGCACCGAAAAATGCGATGCGGAAATTGTTGAAAATGCAAAGGCCAGCTTTATAGGTCGCATGGTCAATCCATTCACCAATAAAAATACGATTGTCAACACTTTTGCCGATGATGAATATACTAACCGTCCGGGGGATTTCTGGAAGAATTATAAGAAAAACATGGAAGCGGTTACACCGGATGATGTTCTGGCCGCCGCCCAAAAATATTTGCATCCTAATAAATTAGTATTTCTGGTAGTCGGCGACCCTGAAGCGGTTCAAAAGGGTTCAGACAAGCACGATGATAGCTTTGCCGATTTTGGCGAAATTACCATCCTGCCTTTACGTAATCCAATGACGTTGGAAATTGAATAGACGATATATTCTTAAAAAAGCCCTCGCGTTGGAGAGGGCTTTTTTAATTTTAACAGAATTTTTCTGTTAGTAATAATGACTCAAAAAATATGTTGCATGATTTTTACAAATGCCTATCTTTGGATAGGTAACCATCTCGCCTGCCTTCACCAAATGAAATTCTATCGTTTATGGTGCGATAGAATTGGGGCACCTGACAGTTAAATTTGTATTTGAATCATGAAAGTAATAAGGGACATAGGCAGATTTCAGGAGTACTAATCACAGGCTGTGGGCATAGCAGAGTATTAATCATTCGGCCATAATAGAGACTTGTCCGGGAGGGCGTTATGAAATCATGGATACGATTTATTAATATCGTCATATGTATTCTAACTGTCGTGGCCGGGGCCAATTGTTTGGCTCAGGATCCGGGACTTCCTGATACCGTTAAGATCGAGGGAGGACCGCTGATTGTCGGAAGATCAATTCCACTCACGTTTACAGTCGTAAACGATGAATTAGTCAGGGGAAATACATCTGGTCTTATTATTTTTTCGGATGACGGTGGCTGTGCCAAATATGATTCGGTCGTTTATATCAATCGCCAAAATGACCCATCTGTTATGGATTTTCGGTTGATAAGGTCGCGAAAAGAAACTTGTATTGGATACGATAGTCTTCATGTTGTCAATGGCACATGGTTTGGAAATCCATTACCTCCGGGAAATGACCCGATTCTTCTTCTTTATTTCACGGGCATCAGTACCGGCCATATTACTATTGATTCCTCCTATTTTCCACCGGGAGCTCCATTTGCATTACAACGATGGGATTACATTAACAGCTATACACCTCAATTTACTTCAACCACGATTGAAATCATCGAGGGAACATTACCTCCTGAATTAACGGTTCCCGATAGTTATATTTCCTCAATTGCCGGTCAAACCGTCGGTTTTGAAATTGAGGGGTATTCACCCGAAGATTTACAGATTACACTTGAACTGATTGAGCTGGCAGGTTACGACGATGACACAAGATTACCGGAAAACACGCCAACTCTCAGCGAGGCGAACCCGGCACTCTTTGAATGGGATGTCACAGCCAATGACATTGGGGTCTGGACAGCCGTATTCAGAATCTGTGACACAGAAGAATTATGTGAAGTCAACAGCGTTGTGATTCAGGTTGTCGAAAGTTTATATTATTTGGTTGATATGGATATTGATGAAATAACGGGTGTTTGTAATGCCAATGGTCTGGCTCACGGCAATTTCGATGATGATGACAATCCTGAATTATTTATCAGCGGAACAGGTAGTAATTTAACTCCAACGATGGCGCTATATGATTTGAATTTGTCAGAAGGCTGGCAGAGAGTATTTGCTCACGAAGATATGGAACCGAAATTTGGTTCTCAAACCGGATATTATAATGATGACGGCAATTTGGACGTCCTATTGATGGGATTTGAAAACGGGCCTTATCGGGTTCTCACCGCTGAAGGAGATGGCGCTAATTCTTTTTCTTTATCAGGTTTTTCAAATGACGGCCATGTGACCCGCAATATTATTTGCGGAGAATTTACGGGTGATAATTATATAGATGCCGCCTCAACCTGGCATGACGGTGTTCGGATTTATGCCGGAAACGAACAGGGCGATTTTTCATACATCTCTATAATTCCCACTTTCGATTCAGCCGTTACCGTAAACTGTGCCGATTTTAACGAGGATGGAGTCGATGATCTGGCCATTGGAACCAAAAGTGGAATAAAAATATATCTGGGCGACGGTGTCGGCGGATTTACCGAGGAAGAATTTCATTCACAAGTGTACGCCACTCTGGATGTTGAAATAACCAACAATGGCAGCGATTTTAATGACGATAATATTTACGATCTGTGTATCTCCACACCTTCTGTTGGCGGGGAGCGAAGTGAGATAGTCATATATCTTGGCAACGGCGACGGGACCTTCAGTCAGCATGTGATTCATGACATCAGAGGCCAGGTTTTTGGTAATTGTGTCGGTGATTTCAATAACGATAATCAGCTCGATATCGCCTTTGTCAACGGTTCCCAGAAATACATCGGAATTTTATTTGGGGAAGGAGATGGTTCATTTTCAAATGAAATGAGATATGAAATCGCCAACCATGTACCGCAATATATTGATTGTTTTGACGCCGATCTGGATGGTGATCTTGATTTAATGGCAGCGTCGGTTTCTGTTATGCAAGGCAATTCGCTATATTATTTGGAAAATCAAACAAATCCAGCCGGTTATTTGCCGCAATCGCTTACATTGACAGCATATGATAACGCCTCAATCGAGCTTAATTCTTCGGATGGTAAAGTTTTCAATCGGATAAAAAATGTAATGCCATCGGGAGAATATTACCGGCGCAATGTCGATCCCAATGATATTATCGATGATTATCTCGTCCTGGGCGTTGTTGAAAATGAAGCATATACAATTGACGCCCTTCCCAAACCAAACGTGACGGAAGGTGAGAGTTTCACATTGGAATTTACGATTAACGGCCGTCTCTATCGTCTGGCCAAAGATATGCCGATGCGACCGGAAGGTTATCAATTTACGTTTTACGCAGGCGATCACTTTCCAGCCGTACCTCGTCCCGGGAAAATTACCCATATAAATCCACCTACTTTTATGTGGCTGGGAGATGGGCAGTTTGATTTCCAATTAGCCGGTGATTATGATTTCAATAACATCCTCTATGATTTGACAATTGACGGAAACGAATTCACCACCGATGAACCGTTGGATGTGACGGACACAACTACGTATTATTGGCGGATTAAACCAGTTGGCGAACCCGATTACGACTGCCTGTATGTTATCAATATATACCCCAATCCGGGTAATCATTGTGGTGATGCCAATAATGATGGAATTGTAAATATCGGCGATGCCGTATTTCTAATCAGTCATATATTTAAGGGAGGACCGCCTCCGAATCCAATTGGAAAGGGCGACGCCAACTGCGATGGAAATACCAATGTGGGTGACGCCGTGTATATAATTAATGTCGTTTTCAAAGGTGGCCCGGGTACGTGTGACGATTGTGATATAGCCTGGTAGAGTATTGATGTAAAAATAGGCGTCATTTAGTTTATATTTTGAAATATTGGCTCCACAATCATTCTGCAATTGTGGAGCTATTTATTTGGCTGGCGATTCTACTGTTTTGGATCGGCCTGTTAGAAAAGTGTAAGAAGAGATATGGCCGCGATCAATCCGCTTATCAATAGTACACGCTCACCCCAGGATTCAGGCGTCCATTGCAGTTGGCGGCGATCGAAAAAAAGGTGTCGATAAACAATCAGTTGGGACTAACGCCCTAATCCTTACGAGCTAAGCTGGCTAGTCGCTGTGACCAGGATCAGGAACTGCTGTCTTCGGAATGGTCGCGGATAACTAATGCCTGTTTGGCAATCTGTTGATTGTCTACCCGATGCCTCTTCAGTAGCTGAATCGCAACCTGAACTGCAGCTTCCCTTTCAGCAGGTACGACCTCATCGGCGCCCGCTGCGAGAAGAGGTTCGATATCGAGCAAGTAGAAAGTTCGTACGGTTATAAATAAGCGGGGAGCAAGCCCACGAGCAACTCGTACTGCCCGCTCGGCAGCGCTGGGATCGTTTATCAGGAGAACAAGTTCTCGAGCGTTTTCAATCCCCAACTTATTGAGCACACCCTGGCTTGTAACATCGCCGAATACTGCTCTTCCTGTTTCTCGAGATGCTTTTCTTACATTCTCAATATTGAGATCCACTATCACATATGGGATATTGTATCCCTCAAGAACCTGTGATAATTCCCTTCCGGCAAAACCGTACCCGCTGACAATTATGTGGTCGCGCATTTTACCGACGGCATCGGGTGCGTCCTCGGCTGAATCAACCTTGAGCAGGCTCTTAAGGCGCTTGAACTTACCAAGCCCGGCCGCAAGCTGAGGACCATAAGACATGGCGAAAGGAGTGAAGAACATAGAGAGAATCGCCGCTGAGACTAAACTGCTCTCAAGAGATTTTGCAATCAACCCTGTACCCTGTATGGAGAACAGTAGAATGAAAGAAAACTCTCCCATCTGTGCCAATGCGACGGCCGCGATTAAACATACTCTCATCGGCATGCGCAGTACTGCCGCGGTAATGAAGACAATCACAGACTTGCCAAGCAGGATTGCAGCCAGAATGGCAAAGATCGGTACAAGATTGTCAAGAATCATCAAAGGTGACAGCAGCATCCCAATCGACACAAAAAACAGACTGGCAAAGATCTCCCTGAACGATATCATGTCCGCCAGTGCCTGATGTCTATATTCGCTTCCTGAAACAACTAATCCCGCCAGGAACGCCCCTACCGCAAGAGAAGCGCCGGATTTGGTAACCAGCCATGCCGTTCCCAGACAAATCAGAAATACAGAAAGGATGAACAATTGTCTTTGCCTGGTCCTGGCAACAAGGCTTAGGATTCGGGGCACTATGAGTATAGCCAGGAGCAAGACGACAACAATTATTCCTACAGATTTCGCCAACGTGACAAAGAACACTCCGGCATTCAAGTCCGTTCCGGTCAGTAGTGGGATAACCAGCATAATGGGTACGACGCTGAAGTCCTGGAATACAAGAATCCCCAATATCAAGCGACCGTGTGGTGCGTCAACTTCCCCTCGCTGCTGCAATCCTCGTAAGACAATAGCAGTACTGGATAATGCCACAACAAGGCCGATGAATATGGCCGAGCTGCTTGACAAATGAGCCATTCTGGCTATTGCGAAGGCAGCGGCTGTGCTAAGCCCCACTTGTAGAAAACCGCCTGCCACAACGAGCTTCCACAAACGCCGTAGTTTCTTCAGCGCAAGCTCCGCTCCTATTCCAAACAGAAGTAATGCGACCCCGATCTCGGCCAGCACTTCGACCTGGTGAACATCATTGATCAACCCAAAACCCCGGGGACCTACGAGTATCCCTGACAGGATGAAACCAGCTATGGGTGGTAACTTTAGCCTATGGAATACGATTACTATAATAATCGCGAAACCGAGTATTATTACGAGGTCTTGGAGATAAGCCAATTCATGCATATTGCTTTATCGTCGTTTGACGTTTACAGCTGTACATTCATCCCACTGAATTGCTTGAGATTACTTTTCTTCATCATCCAGCTTCTTGAGTTCCCGCAGGATGGCAAGCGCACTGGAGCCGGTGCCAGTTTGGCGATTTTGTCCATCCGCTCCTGAACTACCTGGAATTTCTTCTCCATACGTACTTGATAAGCTTGTTGCAGGGTGTCGAGCAGTTTCTCCAGTTCGTATGGCTTGGGTAGATAGCCGAAAGCTCCGAGCTTGGTGCAGTCGACTGCGGAATCGACAGATCCGTGACCGGTTAAGATTATTACTTCAATATGCTTGTGTTCCTGCTTTAGTATTTCAAGCACTTGTTTCCCATCCATGCCGGGCATCTTGAGATCCAACAAAGCAAGATCGAATTTCTCCTCGCGCGCGATCTCGACAGCCTGCGCGCCGCGTGTAGCTGTACGGACCTCGAAATCCCTCATTTCCAATCGCTTGGCGATGGATTCGATGGACTTTTCCTCGTCGTCCACAATCAACAACCTGATTTTATCTGACATGGATCATTCCTTCCTTTACCTAAAACCCTATATATCGCCAATAGCCAAATATAGTCCATCCCCAAAGAACCGCAAGCGATAATATTAGCACAACAGCGCCATGCTTGAGGAAATCGGAGAGAGTTACTAATTGCTCGCCGGTCACCGGATCTTTAGCCATGGCATAAGCAATTGCATTTGAGGGTGTACCGATTATAAGCATGTGAGCAGATGACGAAGCGAATGCGTTCGCAAAGCCAACCATCCAGGGGTGTGTACCGCTGATAGTCGCCATCGGCACGGTAATTGGACCAATCGCTGAAACTGTCGCTCCGTCGCTCATGAAATTGGTGGCGAGCCCACTGAACAGGCTGGCGGCCATCGCTAATTCTGTTCCCTCGCTCATGAATTCCGGTAGAATACCGAGGAAGCTGTCGGCCAGGAACAGCGCTCCGCCTGTTTCAGCTAAGCCTTTGCCCAAGGCGCTGGCGCTGGCATACAGGGCGATCACTTCCCAGTGGATTGAAGTAAAGTCACGCCATTTGAGTATTCGCATTATATTCAAGGCAACCAGTCCAAGAATGATCGGACCGCCCATGCCAAAAGTATCGCTGGCACCGATCCAAAGAGCTATGACGATAATCAGAACCGCCGCCGTGAGATACTCGTTTCGATTCATAGGTCCGATCTGGTCGGAAGCCTGACGCACTATGGCTGAGACATTGAGCGATTTCACCTTGATTTTTGAGCGGAAACGCAGGTAGAAATATGCTGCGATAACCAGTGCCATTATCGGTACAAAGGGAAATCCGTAGATCATTCACCTTAATCGGGAGAGGCATCATATATGCCACAAAATAAAAGGAGCCAAAAGGACAAAAACGAAAAAGGACAAAACGAACCCAATTCCCCGCAACTCAAAATAAAATATGCAATTACAAGGGATTTTCAAAAATGCAAATGTGGATAATTTTTGGAAAATTGAATAAAACCAGTCATCGCGAGGAGTCCGGCGTAAGACGGACGACGTGGTGATCTAAATTTGTTCCGTCAGTTCTTGGTTCGACATATGAGGAGTGTGAACTGACGATAAAAAACAATTTTAAAAGATTGCCACATCCGGCTCTGAGACGATTCCTGCCGTTGAAACATTACACTCCTTAATTTATCTGAATTATAATATAGACTGTTTCTAATAATGAAGGAAAAACAACATCGATCAACTAAAAAGGGTGTCGACTGACTTTGTCAAAAGTCTGGAACCGCCTTCAAAGGCGGATTTTTTATTGGATGATTTTATTTAGCCCGTAAATTCAATCGGCTTTGAATCTCAATTAAAAGCGCCGCCACCGCGGTTTGAGTATCGACGTTGAGTTCGATATCACTTATAACTTCACTCAGATAGGCAGGGATTGTTAACAAATGTTCAACTTCTATATTTTTGGCGGCAAGGCGTTCGAGTTCAGCGACATTATCAATATTGATTAGCTTATCATTATCGGAATCATTCTTGATCAGAATTAGATCTCTAAAAAGCGACTGCCAAAAACTTATAATTCGGGTAATGCGGAATCTATCCCGATAGGGAAGTAAATCTCCTGCCTCGGTAATCAGGTCAATCGAGGGTTCGACGAATATCCCCTTGAAAATTAGTCTGGCGACTTCTCTGTCCTGGGTAATGTCATCATCTGAAAGATATAGAGCTCTGCCGATGGAACCCTGCGATAACCTCGCAAGAAGGATCGCTTTTTTATCGGCGGCAACTTCCTTCTCAATCAAATAAGAGGATATTATTTCATCAGGCAATCGGGGAAACGAAATCACCCTGCATCGCGATACGATTGTATCGAGAAGTTTTTCGAGATTTGAACTGGTAATTATAATTAGGGTATTCGGCGGAGGTTCCTCAACCAATTTCAGGAGAGCGTCAGCCGAGGAGGACAGCATACGATCCATTTGGTCAATAATTATCACTCGCGTACCGGTCAATTCAGCTTTTTGATTCAGCTTCTGCTTAATTTGGCGCACAGTCGCGACCGGAATAGACATTTGCCTCTGCCCCGTTATTAATGAATACGGCTCGGCCATTTTATCTTCCAGAATTGCCCAATAATTGCCCAATTCTTCCTTTTCCGTTTTCGAAGGCGGAGTCGGGATGGCGATAAATAAATTGGGGTGCTGCAATTTGGAAATTTGTTTGCAGGAGGGACATGTATCGCAGCTTTCGCTTTCACCGGGTTTTTGACAATTAAGGTAAGCTGTAAGGCCCAGGGCGGCGGACCATTTGCCGACTCCTTCGGGACCCGAGAATAGATAACTATTGGGTAATTGTCCGTTTTTGGCGGTTTTTAAAAGAATTTCACGAACCTTATCCTGTCCCAGGAGTTTATTAAAATTCATCGAGGTTCAACCAGACTACCGGGTCGAGATGTTCTCGACCCCGGCGTAGTTCAAAATGAATATTATTATTCCCGCACACGCCCAATTTATCGCCGCTCAGGACAATATCATCGGTTTCGACTGTGACCGATATCATTCCGGCGTAGGTAGTATAATAACCGTCGTCATGCTCAATAATCACAAAATTGCTATAACCTCGAAGATTACCGACATAGGCGACTCTGCCGGGTGCCACGACATGGATATCTTTATGGCCTTGTCCGGGATCGATATCAATTCCCGGGGAAAAAGATTTGAGATTCGTGGTTTTGTTGACTTTCCACCCAAACGTTGAGACAATGCGGCCTTTTATAGGGGGATTAATTCTTCCCTTCAAAGAAGCAAAAGAACCGGACGCGAATCGAGGAGTCATTTTACCTGCCAATCGTTTTTGTTCCTGTTCTCTCTCGAGTTGAGCGATAATCTCCTCCATTTGCTGAGCCATCTCAGAGAGGGACTCATAACGGTCGCGCATCATGTTGGTTTGCTGGCGAACGATACTGAGGCTTTTTTCTTCTTTTTCCTTTAGGGCCAGATCAAGATTAATCTTTGATTTCTTTTCCTCTCGCATGCGATTTATTTGAGAACCCTGACGGGATAAACTATCGACCTGATCGGTCAGGCGTCTGACAGAATCATCGGCCATTATAATTTCACGAGTTGATACATTTGAAATCGAGGCCAGATACCTTGAGAGGCGATTTTTGGACAAAAGCATTTCAAAATCCCAACCCGCATAATCGGCCCCGCTTCGTCGATGAATATAATAGTCTTTTAATAGCCCAACATATCCTTCTTTGATGCGCCTCAGGCGATCTTCGGTCAGTATCAAATCCTGCTTATTTTTGGCCAGTTCTCCGCGGACAGTTCTAAGTTCCTGACCCATACGATTGACCAAAGTTCGGTTGCGGCTGACATTGTCTCCATAAGATGAGATTGTCTTGGAAATACTCGATTCAATATTTTGCAGGCTGTCGATTTTATTCCTGGTATGGGATATTTGCTGTTTTAAATCGTCGAGTTCCTTTTTATTATCCTGAATTCGTGAATTATCATCATCGGCAAAGGCTGAGGTGATGCCAAAGAAGGAAAAGATGGCAACTATATAAAGGGTAATTTTAATCATAACAGCAAAAACCTGCGAATACCCAGATAAGCGCCTATCATCCCGGTTCCTGCGGCCGCGGCGCAATAAATCGCCAGTTGTTCAAGATTGGGAAAGATCAAATCAAATTCCTGAAAAGTAATCTGCTGGGATAAATAGATTATTACCAACCATCCCATCATCGCTGCGATTAAGGCCGAAAAGAATCCTTCGGCCAGGAAGGGATATAATAGATATGATGGTCCGGCTCCTAATAATTTTAACTGGAAAAAATCGCTCGATTTGGTTCGAGCGGTGAGGCGATTGGTATTGGCCATTGTTAGCAACACTACGATTAAGATTAGTCCTCCAATGATATAGCCGATTCGGCTGAGACTGCGGCCGAAGTTTTCGACCTTTTCAATCCAGGCGCGCCCGAAATCGACCGCCTGCACGCTTTCCAAACGGCTCAATACCGCCGCGATTTCATCCAGTTTAGACAGCGTTTTTCCTTCCTGAAAATAAATTATAAATGAACGCGGAAGAGGATTTTCGTCGAGTCCCTCCATAAATACCCATCCCAGGTCGGATTCCAGAATCCGGGCAGCGTCTTCACGAGATATATATTCTGTGGCGGCGACATCGGTCAATTCATATAGCGTAATTTCCAGCATTGAGAGCAGGCTGTCAGGATAATTATCGGAAACAAATGCTTCCATTCTGACTGTTCTCAGCAACGAATCATAATGGCTGTTAATATTAATCGTCGCGATCCAAAAGATATCTACCATCATCAGGACAATAAGTATGACAAGAAAAGAGCCGAGCGATAGCCTTTTTTCACGTCCGGCATGTTTATAAATCTGCCTTATTAATCTCCCCAGATTATTCATTTCTCGACCCTCCCCTCGCGGAGACGCAAATATTGGTCGGGGCCGCTTGGGGGGCCAATGCCGGTCGTAAGATACAAAATCGAAATTCCGGAAAGCCTTAGTGACTGTAATCGTTCGTGTATAAAATCAGCCGCTTTTTCATCAAGACCGTCGGTGGGGGCATCGGCAATAATCAATTCCTTGCGGGCGGCGGCGGCACGGGCCATAAGCGCCATCCTTTGTTCGACTTTTGAGACGGCATCGGGATAATATGACATAACATGACTGAGGCGATATTTACCGCATGCTTTGACGGCGAATTTGCGGGCCTTACGGGTCGGAATACCGCAGATCTCGGCCGAAAGCGCGACATTTTCAAGGATCGTACGGTCATTAAGTAGCGAAAAAACGCCTCCAACACCCCCAATCTTCCGGCGCAGATGACGAATCATGGCCTTGGAACGGGCGATTTCATCGAGATACTGACCATCAATTATAATCTCCCCGGAATCGGGAAGAATCATGGCGGTGAGCATTTTCACCAGAGTTGTTTTTCCGGATCGATCAGGGCCGGAGATTACCAAATAATTCCCTCGCTTTAATTCAAAGGTCAATCCTGAAAAAATTTCCTGATGACCAAATGAAAAGTATACATCTTTTATGCTTATCAAGTAAAAATCCCCTATA
This sequence comes from Candidatus Zixiibacteriota bacterium, assembly GCA_036480375.1. Lineage (NCBI taxonomy): Bacteria > Pseudomonadati > Candidatus Zixiibacteriota > Candidatus Zixiibacteriota bacterium. The sequence continues at coordinate 32,987 of JAZGGI010000047.1, read as the reverse complement.
TTGTTGCTTTGGCCTATCCCCAGTTCAATATCCGATATTTTCTACAAAGATATTGCAGTGGAGCCGAAAAAAACGGCAATCTCGGCCGATAATTTTTGTATAACATGTATATGACGACCAGGTTAAATCACGGCCGCAAGCCTTGAGATTTGACAGAGCCGGATACATGTACTACATTATTAGAAATGTTAATAAACCGACGCACGGTTTTCAAGATTAAAATGGAGAAAGCATGAATATCATTCGAATCCTAACGACATTAATTGTAGTTATCTCTTACGGATTATCCTGCGGAGCCGACTTTGAAAAGATTGATGTTCCCACAACCGCAACCATTAATAAAATTTATTTCGATGGGGCTCATTACGGCTGGGCGGTAACCTCTGACGGTGAATTATTGTCAACCTGGGACGGAGGCAAAACCTGGCAGGGGAAAAAAATCTCCAAGCGCACGATAAAAGATATAGATATGAGGGGGCAGGTGGGGTATTTAACCGGCGACCGCGGACTTATTATGAAAACAGGCAATCGAGGCGCAACCTGGGTCGATATGTCTCAAAATATAAAATTCAAATTTATCGCGGTCGGGATGGTCAACGATACCAGTACGATTGTCTGCGGTACTGACCAAAACAGTATGTCAAAAACCGTAGGTGTCGCCTATCAAACTTTTGATTCCGGAAAAACCTGGAAAAAGAAGAAACATCTTGGCAACGGCTATACCGACCTCGTCGTTCAACCGCCCAGAAAAGTCTATCTTCTGGCGTCCAAAAAGGCTTTTCACTCAATAAGCTGGGGGGTGCATTTCTTCCCCGGCAAATATAGCGGTAATCGTTTAGCCTGGGGTTTTGATTTTATTGATGACTGGGGATTTATAGTTGGGAGAAAGGGGTTTTTTGCCCGAACGACCGATCATGGCCGTAATTGGGAAGAAGTCGATATGGGAATAACCAGGAGTCTTTTCGCTGTCGAGGTATTTGATAAATATTCCGGAGTCGGCGTTGGTCAAGACGGACTGATCTTATACTTTAATGATAGCGGCGATCGGTTTACGGTAAGCCAGTGTGGGGTTGAGACGGATTTGAAAACGGTTTGTATCACTGATAGTAAAATTTTTATCGGCGGGACTAACGGTGTGATGATGTCTAAGGAACGATTTCCCCTGTCAAAACCTTAATTTTTCTTATGATTGACAATTAAAATACTGGCCAATACCAGTGTTGATCCCAGGCCGTCATAAAGGCCAAGCGTCTCATTCAGAATTAAGTATCCAACAATCAGAGCAGTTATCGGCGTAATAAACGCGACCATAGATATTTTTAAAGTACTGATTCGCCGGATAAGCCAGTAAAATCCTGCAAATCCCAGAATAGAGCCGAAAACCGTCAAATACAAAATACTTCCTATAACGGTGAAATTAAAATAATTGCCCGACCAGTTTTCGGTCGCAGTCGAAAGTAATAATAAAAACGTTCCACCAATCGCAAAATGCCAGGCAAGCATCGGTGCGATAGGCGCTTTTGATAAATAGGCTTTGAGGTATACCGTGAAAAATCCTGAAATGGATGAGGCAATCAAAAGGAGAATCGCCCCCAAAATTGAATTTTCATCTAAAGATATGGAGCCGTTGAAAATAACGATAACTCCTGCGAAGCCGATAATAACACCGATTACGGATTGAAATGTTATTATTTCGGATTTTACCATTAGAGGCACAAAAGGAACAACAAATAAAGGCAGCGTCGCGAAGAAAATGGCCGCCATCCCGGAATTGACATACTGCATGCCGTAATATATCAGTGCATATGGAACTCCGTAAATAAATAATCCGGGCCAGGCGATTTTGAGTTTGTCCTTCCAGTTTCCCTGAAGTGATTGGGCAGTTATTTGATTATAGATTATTAAAATCAGCGCCGCCAGGAGCATCCGCACGAATGCGCCGAGAAGAGGCGGCATTTCCTGAAGTCCGATTTTCATCGCCAGCCATGTGGTGCCCCAAACAATACAGAGAAAGATATAAATCAGGGTATTCATTGAGGAAATTTAATCGAAAGTTGTTAATAGTCAAGAAGTTTCGGGGAATTTTATAAATATGAGAGATCGGGTCGCATCCTAATTTCAAATAGTCTAGAATTGCCAAATCTGTCCATTTTTGTTCAATTTTGTCCACCTTAACACCATCCTTCCCCCCATTGAAAAAAATAGCTACCCCAAGCAATTATTTCTTCGATTTCCCTTGACAACAATATGAAAACTTTACTATATTATTCACATGAAAGATAAAGAAAGAGGTTTATAGTATGACGGTTAATTTACACGACGAACATAAGCGCATCTTAATCAAAGAGTTAAACGATAGAATCACCACCCTTGAGAAAGATATTCGGCAATTACAAGAAATAAAAGATGCCTTAATTAACGAACTTGGTGTGGAAAATGATAAAGAAAAGTCCACCCCCAAGAAATCGAAATTACCGCGCCTTTCTCCCGGCGTGCCCAAAAAATGGGTTATTGAGGCCATGCAAAGCGTTGAGGCTCTTAGTATTTCAATGATTATGGACTGGACTGAGAAAAATAAACCCCGTAGGCTTCGTGATGCCCCCATAAGACGCGCCCTGAAACAACTATTAAAAGAAAAAAGAGTAAGGCGCAATGAAGATGGTTCTTGGTCATGGGTGGAATCAGGAGATGTTATACCTGATGTTGACGATGACGATCTGCCCTTTTAGAAAAAGCCGAGATTAGTTGAAGTAATCCCGGCTCAAAACTTAAACCCGATACTTTGTGATTAAGGAAGGGGTCTATGACATTATATGATATATTGAAAATTTTGTCAAGCCTTAATCTGGCTCGACCGCCACCAAGATAATCCAAAAAATGCCTATAAAAAGGCTCAGGTTGTACATGCCTGAGCCTCTACAATATCAATGGCGGGTGTAGGCTAATTGGTAAACCGTGAGACTACCCATTTTCAAATTGCCGGTTCGAGCCCGGTCGCCCGCTATGTTAATATAATATCGGCTTTCCTGTTAAATAAGTCAAGTGGAAAGCTATAACTGCCTAATTGGCAATATGAACGGAGCAAATAAATGAGTAAAAGAAAAACAAAAACTGTTTATCGTGATTCTGTTACTGGAGAATTTATCACCCAAAACGAGGCCGAAAGGCGTCCAAGAGAAACAGAAAAAGAACGAATTAGAATACAGCCAACTAAGAAGAAAAAGAAATAAGGCTGTTAGAAAAAAAGGGAAGTCCTTTTGGGACTTCCCTTATTGTTTATCTGATGATAAAATCTAAGCCGCGTTGGCTTCAGTTAAGTCTTCACCGGATTCGACATCCGTGACCATAAAAGTCTGTTGCGAGATGGTGGTATCGCGGACAAGATTAATATGGAAACGATGACGATTAGCCATCTTGGCAACGCGATTGGTCTCACCATCGGTTATAAAATCGGCCAGCATGGGATTGACAATGAGATTGAATCTCTTTTGAGAACTTCCGACTTTGGCTCTCTGGAACCATCGCTCGATTTTGGTAGACATAGTCTGTCTCGACAAAACACGGCCCAATCCATCGCAATGCGGACATGGATCGGAAAGCGCCGTCATCAAAGACGGTCGGATTCTTTCTCGCGTCATTTCAATCAATCCAAAATCCGATACCGGACTGACCGCTCGTTTGGCTCGATCGTTTCTTAATTGATGACAATAATGATCATAAAGTTTACGCCGATTTTCACGGCTATACATATCGATAAAGTCGATAACTATCAAGCCGCCGATATCGCGCAGCCTTATTTGGCGCGCGACCTCGCGGGCGGCGTCGAGATTGGTTCTTAGAATCGTTGATTCCTGATCTTTACGGCCGACAAAACGGCCGGTATTAACATCAATCGTGACCATCGCTTCGGTCTGGTCAATTATCAGATACGCGCCTTTTTTAATCCAGACTTTGCGGTCAATCATTTTTTCGATTTCCGGCTCGATATTGTAATGATCGAAAACCGGAGTTTTGTCACGGTATAGTTTTACCCGTCCTTTAAGGGCCGGGGCTATTTCCCGGACGAACGAAAGAACTTCGCGATAAACCGTACGATTATCCACTACGAGCGCGTCAACTTCATCGGAATATAAGTCACGAATAATTCCGGTTATCATGCTCATTTCCTGGTGCAATAGTGCCGGAGGTTCGAGTCGGTCGGCTCGCTTCTTGAGTTGCTGCCAGTATTTCAAGAGTCGTTTGATATCGGATTTAAAATCCGATTCGCTTCGTCCTTCAGCTTCGGTACGGATGATAAATCCAAATCCTTCCGGCCGCAGTTCTCTAACGATAGAGCGAAGCCTCTTCTTCTCTCCCCAATCGAAAATTTTCTTTGATACCCGGACACCTTGATCATCGGGTACGAGAACGACGTATCGCCCGGCAATGGAAATTTCCGATGAGACGCGCGGTCCTTTAGTGGATATCGGTTCCTTAATGACCTGGACAAGTATCTCCTGATCTTCTTTGACAACCGTTTCGATACCTGCGAATCTGGTTTTACGGACAATATCCGCGGGTGCTTCTTCGTCATCGTCGACATCATAAAAACCTCCGCCGATTTTGCCTATATCCGAGGCATGCAAAAAGGCAGCTTTATCCATGCCGATATCGACAAAGGCCGCCTGCATCCCCGGCAGGACGGTTTTAATCCGACCTTTGAAGATATTTCCGACATAGCGATGTTCGTCGGCTCCTTTTACCAGGAGCTCAACCAGCTTTTCATCTTCGAGAAGCGCTACCCTGGTTTCATACTGGGTGGAATTGACAATAATTTCCTTTTTCATCTAAATCACCTCCTTTCTCTTGCCAGTCAATTGTTTTGGTTCTGCTGTCATGTAACCGTTAATGAATGCCGGCGCATCGACAATCTTTTTCCCCTCCGGTTGCAGTCTTAGTATGCGCAGGAGACCGTCTCCGGTACCCGCGTATAGATTTTTCATATTCGCCGCAATCTGACCCGGCGGTAATTTTTTAATCTCCTCTTCGATTTCAAGACAGGATTCCAATATCTTGAGTTTTTTATTTTCAAAATATGAGTACGCTCCCGGTTTTTCCGAAAATGCCCGAATTTGATTATATATGTCTTTCGCTTTTTTATTCCAATCGATCATGCAATCCTCGGATGTAATTTTCGGGGCAGGAGAGGCCTGGGAATTATCCTGTTCAATAGGCGAAAAATCCTGCCTTTCGATTTTATCCAATGTCCGCAAAAGAAAGGGACCGGACAATTGTGACAGGCGATTGTAGAGGGATGTAAAATTCTCTTTGGGTAGAATTTGGGCTCTTTCCTGGTCTATAATCTTGCCGCCATCGATTTTTCGGGCCAGGAAAAATGAAGTTAATCCCGTTTCCGTTTCGCCGTTGAGAATGGCATGATTAATCGGAGCCGCTCCTCGATATTTGGGCAGAATTGAGGCGTGAATATTTATTGCTCCCAGAGGCGGTAATGAATAGAGTTTCCTGGGGAGAATTCGGAAGGCGATAATGACAAATAAATCGGCCCCAATCGCCTTCATTTCTTCCAGAAAAGGCCCGGATTTCAGGTTTTCCGGCTGGAAAACCCTTAAGCCCATATCGAGCGCTCTGATTTTTACTTCACAGGGCGACAGTTTTTGACCGCGACCGGATTTTTTATCCGGCACGGTGACAATTGCCAGCACCTCATGAGGGGAATTAGCCAAAGCCACGAGTCCTTCACAGGCGAACTCCGGCGTCCCCATGAATACTATTTTCATTCAATTGTCAGTAACGCGATAAGACTGGAATCTATGCGGATTTAGCCAGTCTTTTGAGTTTGCGGTCAATTAATGCCCGGCTTATGGCGGAAAAATGGTCTATGAATAAAACCCCCTCAAGGTGATCGTATTCATGCTGGATAGCCCGAGCGGCAAGTCCGTCGGCTTCCAGGAAAAATTCTTTGCCATTTTCATCAAGTGCTTTGACTTTTATCCGTTCCGGACGGGTTAATCGCTGGTAAATCCCCGGGAAAGACAGGCATCCTTCTTCAAACTCAATCGAGCCGGATGTTTCTAATATCTCCGGGTTAATAAAAACGGTTGTTTCCGCGGTTATATCTACCGCCGATAAATCAACAATAAAAACACGCAGCGATTTGCCTATTTGCGCCGCCGCCAATCCCAATCCTTTGGCATCTTGTAGTGTGGCTTTTATACTGGCCACTGATTCTTTAACTTCGGTGGTTATTTGTTCCACCGGTTTCGCAATTTCTCGTAAGACCGGGTCTCCATATTTAGCAATTGGTCTTATCGCCATTACTGCTCCATAAATTCAATTATTCGACCTTACCCGCAACGGAAGATCGTGTAAACTCAACTTTCACATTTTCGGCTATTTTAAGGACAACGATATTTTTTTCATCATTAATAGAGGAAATAACTCCGTACAAACCGCTGTTGGTTACGACTTTGTCACCCTTTTTAAGAGCCGCAATCAGTTTTTTATGTTCTTTCTGTCTTTTTTGCTGGGGCCTTATAAGTAGCAAATAAAAAATCACAAAGATCAATACAATCGGCCCAAGCGACACCAGCATTGATCCTGCCCCGCCCTCGCCTCCCGCAGGCGGGCTGGTCAACAATATCGGTATATTCAATCCCTACTCCTTTTTATCGGTAAATGCGAACTTCGCATCACGCTCCAGGCATTATATAACAAAAAATACGCTAAAAAGTTTTCGATGGCAACCGTTTTTCACAACTTTCTGGGCGGTAATCCGGCTTCTTATCTCCATATATAATAGTCCATTGCATTACTAAAAGGCTTTTAACTCGCTCCTTGAGTCGCCAGCTTTGCGAAAATCGCAAGAATGTCATCTTTGTACAGTTTCTTCGGATTGGCCAGATACTGGCCGTCAACTCCGTAGATTTTGAGAGCGTCATCGGCCATTTTAGTCAATTTGGAGTCATTTTCAATACCAATATCTTTGAGAGAAAGCAGTCTTCCTGCGGATTTGAGGAATTTCTTCATTTCCTCAATAGCCTTTTCGGCCAATTGTTCATCGGTTTGTCCGTCGCGATGAATATCAAAAAGTTCTTGTGCCAGCATGGCGTATTTGGACGGTCTGGCTTTATAACCATATTCCATTATGGCCGGCAGGAGCAAGGCTAAACCCAATCCGTGTGATATATCATAATGTCCCGATAATGAGTGTTCGAGCGCGTGGATGGGGTAAGAACCCCCGCGGCCGGAATTGACCATACCCGATAAAGCCACCGCCGACGCCCAGGATAGATTGGCGCGGGCTTCAACATCTTTCGGGTTTTCGACAACTTTAGGCAGATTTTCCATAACGGTCCTGATGATTGATAAGGCGAATCGATCCTGAATCGGGGTATTGTCGGCTCCCGTGAAAAATCCTTCAATGACATGGCAGATGATGTCGATACCGCCGTCTATCGTATAATCTTTCGGCACTGTTATCGTCAGCTCCGGATCAATGATTGATACCCTGGGAAATAACAAAGGACTGAATAATACGGCTTTCTCATGGGTTTCCCAATTAGTAAAGACACCTCCAGCATCGGCTTCGGAACCGGTCGCCGCCAGAGTTGGTATTTCCAGAATCGGCAGAGCTTTTTTTACGGTTTTTACCGGTCCGGTGCCATGAGGAATAAATTCCCAGATCGGTTTTGCTTCCACCGCCGCCGCGGCAATCGCTTTGGCGGCATCCATTGGCGATCCGCCGCCCAGGCCAATTACAAAATCACAATTATTGGTGCGAGCGAGCCGCCCAGCTTCATCAATCGTAGTCGTCCGTGGATTGGGCTCGATTTTATCAAAGACGACCGCTTCGACACCTTCTTTTTCCAGATAATCGGTTACTCGATTAATTATCCCAAAAGCCGAAGCCGATCGTTTGCCGGTAACAATCAAAGCCCTTTTACCCAGCGTGGCCGATTCGATTCCAACCTGATTGATAGCCCCGGCGCCGAAAATAATTTTTGTAGGCAGATAAAATGTAAAATTCTGCATTCCACGTCTCCTTATATATTTTCACATTTCGAATGAATTCATTAAATATTCCTTTTCCCGATTTAAACCGCAATCCAATTTAATAAACATATACGCAATATTTTAGCGAAATGCCATCGTTTTTGCAGTCATTGGAACGATCACTCAAGAAAACGAGAGAATTATTGACAACATATTGAGACTATTGTATTTTTCAAATGTTGCAGGGGGTAAATCGTGTTTTTAAAACCCTTAGTTTGGAAAACTTTGAAAAAAGGAAACTAATTATGAAGATGATGATTGCCTCTCTGGTCCTGAGTCTGCTCATCGCGGTACCGGCTTTGTGCGAAACGTCGGTCTGGATCGCCAAAACGGATTCATCGGTAATGTATATCGGCGGCACCATTCACATTTTGCGCGAGTCTGATCGCCCCTTCCCGCCTGAATTTGACCGGGCGTATAACGCATCTGAGATACTTGTTTTTGAAACCGATATTGCCCAATTGCAAAGTATTGAAACCCAGCAGGCTGTCATGGCTAAGGCAATGTATACCGATGGCCGGACACTGGATAAGGTCTTATCCCCGGAAGTATATAAAAAATTGGATGAGTGCTGCACGGAAAACGGCCTTCCCCTGGCTTCAATGAACCAATTGAAGCCATCATTGATTATAATAACACTGCTGGGTATGGAATTGAAAAAACTGGGCGCAGATCAGGAGGGCATTGATGCTTTCTATCACGGTAAGGCTACAGCCGACAAGAAATCCATAAAAGGATTGGAAACGATCGAAGAGCAGGTCAAGATGATGACATCACTGGGCGATGGTAACGAGAATGCCTTTATTCTTTATAGTATTGATGATATGGAAAAGATCGAAGAAAAATTTACAAAAATGTTAACGGCATGGAAAGCCGGGGACGAGGTAACTCTATATGATCTTTTTATAAAGGAAATTAAACAGCTCTTTCCAAAAATTTTTAAGTCGATTATTGTTGATAGAAATATGGACTGGATGCCAAAAATCGAGGAATATCTAAACACCTCGAAAACAGAATTCGTGCTGGTTGGAACCGCCCACTTATTGGGTGAGGAGGGAGTAATCGCCCAGCTCAAAAAGCTTGGGTATAAAGTTGAAAAATTCAAGTAGATGGCGGGGAAATAGACGCTTGGAATATAAGCGATGTATTTAAACTGAGATAATCATTCCAGACTATTTTGCCTCGGTAACCGCCGGTTGCTCTGATAGATTCAAAGCGGGCATTGAATCCAACGGACCGGTATAAATATCGAATTTTATAATATGTTCCCGGCCGGAAACAAGGGAATTATCAAACAAGAATAACACCGACGTCCCCTGGTAGACTTTCTCAAATCCGCTCTCGGAGATGGAGACAGAATAAATGGGAACGCGCCAAATTTTGCCGGATTGGTCGGAGATGATTTGAATACCCACTTGCTGATTCTCGTCATTAAGTGAAATACTCGAAGCGGGACCTGCTGCGTCGATAGCGCCCAGATTTGATCTTTCGGAGGGGCGCTGGCCGTCTATTTTCACATAACGGTTTTCGGCTTCGGGAGCCAGCAGATTATAGTCAAATTCAACGGCGAAATTGACCGGCATAATCTCAAGGTTGTTTTGCAGCAGGCGATATACTACCTGAATCGAATTTCCATGCTTGGGAAAGATGATCTCCTTATCCAATTTTAGGGGACAATGAAAATCCCCATACCAGACGTGACCCCGCCTTGATAAAATAAGCCGGTAACTTTCGTCTGACTCTACGAAACTCGGTTCAAAAGCGCCGTTAACAAAGTCTCCGAGCTCTTTACAGTTTCCGCCAAAGAATGAATCGAGTTCCAAACCTTCCTGATAGAAATGCTCGGTTAGGGGACGTCTTAAATAATCATCTTGTGCCAAAAGCCTTTCCAGACCATTTTCCTTAGCCGAAACCGAATTATGAATCGATTGTGTTTCCTCGTTTTGTCCCGAGGAATGCAATTCCAATAGTTTTTTATGATAGCCTTCGCGGCGTCGGGCCATACAATCAACGAGGTTTATGTTGCTGTTGTGGCAAGACCAGTCTATTATCTGCCCGCCCTTATGGGGCGAAACAGTAATTGATAGTTCTTTATTACCCAGTCTTATTTCTCGAAAGCCGTCATAGTCAAAGTCTTCGAAATCATAAAAAATTTCACGATCGCACAATTGACGCAATATTTTTTCCGCTCGAATCAGTTTATTATATATAGCCCATCGTAAATGAGGCAGATAGAGTCCTCCGAATACTCCGTGCCAGTAAGCGCAGTTACATTGTCCGGCGTATAGAAAATTTCTGGCTTTGGCCAATTGTTCAGGATCTATGCTGTCGATTTTTGAAACCTCTTCATACACCTTTGAAACGACCAGCATCTTTTTGTGCATCAGATTCGATTCGGGATATTTGGTCAAAAAGCCGCGCCAGTGCCCTCCCCTGACGAATCGCTCGTTTTCATAAAACAGATTGCACTCTTTAAGCCGGTTTTCAAATTCTTCATAGGCCTCCACTCCATCGGCGGGTAGCGCCCAATGAAGCATTTCCGAATAGGAAGCCGACGGCAGATAGATTCTGCCGAGAGGCGGATTTTCTTCCACGGCCTGCCCCAGACTGACGACTTCCAGCCAGTCAGAATTTTCGCTTAGAATATTTAAAAATCTTTCCATCCACCCATCGGCATAACAGTGCTTATAGGTTTCCGGCCAGACTCCGAATTTCTCGCCATCGTCGGCATAGACGGCCATTCCACCCGGATGATGAGCCGCGGCGTCGCGCAAAAATTCAATGATTTTTTCGGGAGTACCGAAGGGGATTAAATACCGTAGTTCTTTCAGAATCGGTAAAAGAGTAATACTGTGTCCTTCTTCTTCGGTGATATACGAGCCATACAACTGATCCTCGCGTAACCCGGCATAATAAAAATGAGTGTCATCGAGAGGAAGATAGCTAAGACCGCATTGATTTATAACCCTGGGTAAATGCGGCTCCCATACGCGTTCGGCCAACCACATACCCCGCGGCTGTACTTCAAAATGACTTTTCAAAAATGAGTTTAATGAATTTAACTGGCCGATTTTATCCCTGTCCGGAATCACCGTCAGGATGGGCTCATAAAAAGCCCCCGATAATAATTCAACCTGACCACGGTCAACCATTTCCCCAATATCTGAGAAAAATTCGGGATGATGCTGCTTCTGCCAATCCCATAAGATTCCCGACTGATGCAGCGATATTTTTAATTCGGGATACTTTTTCAACTCGCTGATGAATGCGTCATAGCATTTGGTGTGAGCCTCTTCGAAAACAGCCGAAAAATTACCGACCGGTTGATGATTATGCAGAGCAAAGGCCAGTTTGAATTTCATTATTAAAATATCTCCAGCGAAAAATTAACGTATTTTTTGGGATTGGCGCGAATATCGGACACCAGGCTGTCGAGTTTTTTTGACGTCGCCCGCAGATCATCGTAAAGCCGCCGGTCTTCCATCAGCATCCGCAGGGTACCGTCGGAATTATCTAAATCGGTCGCGAATGATTTCAGTCTTTTTGATGCCTCTTCCATATCGTCGAGAAGGGTTAGAAATCTTTTTCCGGCCTCATTCATATTTTGCGCGGCGGAATCGATATGAGGTTGATTGCGATCAACGCCTGCTTTCAATGTTTCCGACAGGCTAACAAAATTATCCAGGGCGGTATCAATTTTGGGCAGCTCATTCTCGGCCGCTGATTCGAGCCTGGCGGTTAAAGATTGTAAATTTGCAATTGTCAGCGAAAACTTATCCAGAGTCTGAGGTGAAATTACCGTTTGTTCAAGAGAGTTGACGAGGCGATTCATATTTGATATAACAGTACCCATCATGCTCATAACCTCAGGTATTCCGGGATCAAAGATACCTGCCGCGGGACGGCTGAGATCAAGAGGTCTATCGGATACACCGGTTTTGGCCGAAATGAAACGTTCGCCCATCAGGCCGATATTTTTCACGATAAAAGTCGCGTCTTCCTTTAACTGCACATCGGTAGCCATATCCAAAACCGTCAAAACCTGCCCTTCATAAAGGCTTATTTTTTTAATCTTTCCTTTAGTCACGCCTGACACCGCGACCGGATCGCCGGTCGCCAGGGCGCCGACTTCGGGAAACACAACTGATACGGGATAGTAATCCTGCCCGTAGCGATAACCTCTGGCTAACCAGATGGCGAACACGACTATCGCCGCTCCGACGATAACCAGCAACCCAACCTTAAGTTCTACGTTTTTTGAGGTCATGCAAATCCTTATGTAATATTTCGGCCTAAAATATGAATCCTTTGCCCCTTTATACCAAATTAGGTGTCGAGTGAATCATAAATCTGAAGATAATTACGGTAGCGAAATTTCGTTATTTTGCCCGACTCGACCGCCTTTTTTATGGCGCAATCGGGCTCATGAGTGTGCGTACAGGGAGTGAAACGGCAATCGTCCTGATAATGCCGCATCTCAGGATAATACTCGAAAATATTGTCTTTTTCAGCCTGCCATAAACCGAGGACTTTTATACCGGGGCTGTCAATAACGAAACCGCCGCCCGGCAGATGAATTAACTCCATCCGATTTGTCGTGTGACGTCCGCGATTAGTCACCTTAGATACACTTGACGTCGGTAAATTCAAATCCGGCATGAGGAGATTCAATAGCGAAGATTTTCCGACGCCCGAATGACCGGCCAATATTGATTTGTGGTTATTTAAATACTCGCCCAATAAATTAGTTTCATTCTCCGGTTTTATCTTTTTTTCAATCGCCGTCGTCAAAAATAATTCAAATCCCAATTCACGATAGGTTTCGATAATTTCCTTAATATGCGGTTCAAGGCCGAAATCGATTTTATTTATGACAATGACCGGATACAAATCGCCAATGTGAGCGGCAATCAGGAATCTATCGATTAAACCGGTTTTGAGAAGCGGTTGTTTTATCGAAGTAACGATTATAAGTGAATCAACATTGGCAGCCAATACATGCTCGTGTGTTTCGCGACCGATTACCGGTCGAGACAGAACTGATTTTCTTGGCAGTACTTCTTCGATAACTCCTTCGCCGTCTTCAACGAGAGATATTATGACATTATCTCCAACCGCGACCGGAGTCGATTGAAAAGTCTTGTGTTTAATTTTACCTCTTAGCTGGCAGGGAATATATTCGTTGTCAGCGTAAACTATAAAGCGGTTTCCATGCCCCCGGGTAACAATCCCTTCTTTTTTTTCCGTTTTTTCGTCCGTGTTTATTCTCCCTGAGAATATTTATCTGGAAAATATATCATATTCAATCCCTTCGGTCAATAGCGAGGCATACCATGAAAATGTTATGAAAGATAGATACATCAGACTGCCGGAATAACGTTATTTGCAATGGCTATCTCATGTTCAGTGAGTATTTGTATCCGGCTCTGGTTACTAAGAGAAGTTAATCCGGTAATTTTATTGAATTAGAAAGAACTTGATTTATAAATTATAAAAAATGGATATTTTTTACGTTGACGACGTCTATACATTGGGTTTAGTTTATTAACCGAAAAATTATCGGATGCTTTCACCGTTTGCGGAGGTGGTTTATATGAGACGAAATTTAGGATTATTGATAATATCGGAAAATGCCCGAGGTTTAATTCATGCGATTTCTTTACTTCTATGTTTGGCAATAATTGGAGCGTGTGATTATAAACCGGAGACATTTTTTGGCCAACGAATTCCGGGCTTAGAGCCGATTCCCTTTGCCCATGATATATTAACTAACCAATATCGTCCTCATGGCAGGATGACGTTTAGTCCCGATAATACTGAATTATATTGGGAGGCTTTCACAAATGATAAATATAAAAGAGCAATATTTTCTTCCCGCCTTGATGATGGTGTATTATCAATTCCGGAATTTGCCCCTTTCGCGGACACGTTTTATTATGGTGGCCCATCATATTCATGGGATGGTCAGAAAATTTACTTCTGGTCTAACAAACCTCACGGTGATACTATTATGGAAGAGTATTCCGGCATTTGGTGCGTGGAACGACAAAATAATTCCTGGAGTCAGCCAGAATTGATATTCTCGGATTTAGATTCGCCCATATCTTATAAAAGCGTGTGCGCGACAAAAAAAGGCGATCTATTTTTAGTCGCCAAAGGCCCAGACGATTCCTCACCAATAATTTACATATCCGAATACGATGAGGGTGCATACAAGGAGCCGGTTCCCCTAAAGGGAGATATCGAATCATTTAGCGAGCAATCAGATGTATATGTTGATCCGGACGAGAAATTTGTAATGTTTTCTTCAATTGTTACCAAAGAGAAACTTGGACTTACCGACATATTTATCAGCTTCAAGCTGGATGACAAAACCTGGGGAAAGCCCGTTAATCTGGGACCCATTATAAATTCTGAACATATCCAGAGATTTCCCTCATTCTCACGAGATGGTAAATATTTCTTTTTTGTAAGAATGATTGGAATACCATACAATAAAGCTGATGTGCGATATTATTGGGTCAAAGCTGAAGCCTTAAAGGATATATTTGAAAAAGCCGGCCATTAACACAACTTTACCGGTTCTTACTGATATAAAGTAACCGGAAATGACATTTCCGAAACAATCAATCTACTGTCCACTCTATAACGCAATAAGGATTTAATTATTTTATTCATATCGCAGCGCATCGACCGGGTTGGCCGAAGCGGCTGAATAAATCCTGTAGCTTACGGTCAAAAGCGCCAATACTATCACCAAAAGAGGAGCAAGGATAAACGGTATAAGGCCGAAGTCTGTATAATACATCCAGATACTGCTCATCAGCATATCCACCATATAATATCCCATCGCTGAAGCAAGAACGCTGCCAATCAAGGTCAGGACAACAAATTCGCGTGACATCAGAGCTCCGATATTCGTCACTGTCGCGCCCAAAACTTTTCGGATGCCTATTTCTTTGGTTCGTTTGGAAATATTTAGAGACACCAGAGCATAGAGCCCCATGCAGGATATGATAAGAACCATCATGGCGATATATTGAAAAACCAGTTTGATACTTTCGTTGACTTGGTTGTTTTCGGCATAAGTGTCCTCAAACCAGAATCCCTCATACGGCAAATGCGGGAAAGATTCTTTCCATAGACTCTCAATAGTTCCGGCAATATCCCCAGGATTCTCATCCTGACATCTTATGGCCATATAGGCGTATTGCTCGGGGTCGACCGGACGCATCACGGTCGGCCTCAGGCGCGACCAGAGACCGTTGGGATAAAAATCTCTAACGACTCCGATGATTGTACATACTTCTGTGGTATCCGAACCTTTCAGAGAAATCTGTTTGCCTAAAGGCTCTTCAAAACCAAACTGTTTTACAAGTGTTTCATTAACAATTACCTCATTGCCGGAATTATTTCCGAGGCCGGTATTGAAAATCCGGCCATCGGTTAATTCAAATCCCAGAGTGCTGAAATAATTCTCGCCAACTTCAAAGAGATGGACATATTTTTCCTCGCCGTCTACTATAACATCACGCCCCGAAAAGAATCTGTTCATCAGGTGGCGAGTGGCGGCGATGCTTGTAATATTGGGGTTGGTTGCAAGGGAATTTTTCAGAAGTAAGTATTGTTGCTCGCCGTTTACCGGAACCACGATGACATTATCCATATCGTATCCCAGATCCATTTCGGCGATATAATTGGCGTTCTGGCTTAATACAACCGCTCCAATGATAGTTGTCATGGCTATGGCCAGTTGCATCGTTAATAAAATTCTAATCAAGGGATTGGTTCCGCCAAGTTTCAGATTACCTTTGATGATTTCCACAGGGCGGAATTTACTGATATATAAGGCTGGATAAGCTCCAGCCGCGACCGCGGTGAATAACAATAAGCCAATGAAAAAACCAACCAGGCCCAAATTTTCGGAATAATTCATTCTCAATGAAAGCTCAGGCCAAAGATTATCGTAGGCAGGAACAAAAATTTCAGAAAGTAACGCCGCAACGATTAGGGCCAAAAAACATAATAGCAAATTTTCACCCATAAATTGACGAATCAATTGCCATCTCAAACCCCCGAGTACTTTCCTGATTCCAATTTCGCGGAGTCTGCGATTGGCGTAGGCGATGGCGGTATTGATAAAATTGAAGCAGGCCAATAGTAAAACCAAAATAGCAATCACCGAGGGGGCCATAATCGCCGCCGGATGCATTCCCTGGTCAAAGGGATTGCTGCTTATTTCTCGATTCATTGAGGCTAAATCAGAATATGGCATGACCTGGAACCCCTTGACCTGGAAATCGGGATTACTCGTATTTTGCATCTCGACGAATTTTTGTAGTTTATCCTGTACCGTGCCCTGTAAAGACGGGTCTTTCAATTCAAGGATGGTGGCGCGCGCGAATTTATCCCATTCTTGGAAATCAAATTCTCGAAGATACTCATAATTCTCTATTGAAGTAACCGCATCTAATTGAAGAGTGGAATTTAACGGAGGCGTAGAGATTATCCCCTGTACTTTCAGAGTCAGTTCCTTGTCCCCGTCGAGGCTTAATATAATTTCTTTACCAACCGGGTCTTCGTCCCCGAAGTACTTTTGAGCCAGTCGTTCACTTAAGACTATGCCGTCCCGGGATTGGAATGATGTCCCGGTTCCCTTGATGAGCGGAAACGAGAATATATCGAAAAATTCTTTATCTACAAAATGCAGCCCTTCCCCAAAAACTCTATTGCCGTATCTCAGATGCCCCCCATAATTTGACATTCGGCAGATATTTTCCACTTCAGGGATTTGCTCTTTGATATTTTGGGCAAGGGGAAACGGCGTATGCGCCCATTTGGCGTTGTCATCATACCCCAGGACCAAATGTATGTTTTCGATATTAGCATGATTGAAATCAAAGCCCTGGCTGAATTGGTAGTTGACATATCCCACTACGCATATAGCCATCGCAACTCCGAGTCCGAAAACGTTGACAAAGGTGTAAAACCTGTTACGCAATAAATTGCGGATCGCAATTTTGAAATAATTCTTGAACATCAAAAAACTCCTCAATTAGGTTATTCATGCCATAAAGACGATGTCGATCTCGTTCGACAGAATTTATCGGTTTAACTTAATATTTTAATGCACTCTATAATTTCGTGTACGAGAATTTGGACAAAAAGTCTCGTTTTTTTTCTCTATTATCGAATTGTAATGGTTGTAACTTGTATAAAATAGCAACGATTTAAAAGACTTGTCTGTCATTCTCGCGGTAGTTATTATGTATGATTACATTTTGGGAGATTATTTGAATGAGAAGTCTGATTACAAAAGTGTTCGGGACCAA
The DNA here is from genome assembly GCA_036480375.1 of Candidatus Zixiibacteriota bacterium. Lineage (NCBI taxonomy): Bacteria > Pseudomonadati > Candidatus Zixiibacteriota > Candidatus Zixiibacteriota bacterium. The sequence continues at coordinate 15,603 of JAZGGI010000047.1, read as the reverse complement.
GCACGATCGCGATATAAAAAAGTTGAAACCGATTGTTGAAGAGATAAACGGCTATTTCGACCAGTTTGATTCTCTATCCGATGATGAATTAAAGGCTAAAACCGGGGAATTCAAGAAACGGATGGCGGAAGGCGAAATCCTCGATGATATTCTCACTGAGGCGTTCGCGGCAGTCAAACAGGCTTGCACAAGGCTATATGGGCAATCGTGGGAAGTTGCCGGAATCGAGACCGAATGGAATATGATTCCTTACGATGTCCAGCTAATCGGCGGAATTGTGCTTCATCGGGGTAAAATAACAGAAATGGCGACCGGTGAGGGGAAAACGCTGGTAGCGACACTACCGGTATATCTCAATGCCCTGACCGGCAAAGGCGTCCATATCGTCACCGTCAACGATTACCTGGCTTTGCGCGATAGTCAATGGATGGGCAAAATATATGAATTTCTGGGACTGGCGGTGGGATGTATTCAGCATGACATGACCCCGGCGGAACGAAAAAAAGAATACAATTGTGATATAACGCACGGCACAAATAACGAATTCGGTTTTGATTATCTCCGGGATAACATGGTTCAAACAGCCGAAGATCGGGTACATCGCGGTTATAATTACGCCATCGTCGATGAAGTCGACTCGCTTCTAATCGATGAGGCGCGGACGCCGCTGATTATATCCGGGACGGTTGAGTCCAGCGATACCGGGCGTTACAAAGAGATGAAACCGTATGTGGATCAATTGGTCAGGAAGCAAAATCAGCTGGTAGGACAATTCATCGCTGAGGCGGAGAAATTTCTCAAGGAGAGTAACGAATACGAAGCCGGTTTGCGGTTATTGTCGGCCGAACGCGGCGCTCCCAAGCATAAAAAGCTTATGCGCATGGAAAAAGAATCAGGCATCAAAAAGCTGATTCAGCAAACCGAGGCGGCGTTGTTGCGCGATAAAAAAATGTTTGAGCTCGATGAAGAGCTTTACTATGTCATTGACGAGAGGGAACATTCTATCGATTTGACCGATAACGGCCGTGCTCAGTTTCCCGATGAGGTACAAGAGTTATTTGTTATTCCGGATCTCTCTACTGAGTTATCCATGATTGAGGGGGATGAATCGCTGGGGGGCCAGGAAAAAGCGCAAAAATCGGACGCGATTTATAAGATTCACGGGGAACGGTCTGAAAAAGTTCACAATATCAGCCAGCTTTTGAAGGCTTATTCTCTTTATGAGAAAAATAATGAATATGTCCTTCAGGAAGGTAAGGTTGTTATCGTCGATGAATTCACCGGGCGGCTCATGCCGGGGCGCCGTTTCAGCGATGGTTTACACGAAGCGATTGAGGCCAAGGAAGGCGTTAGGGTTGAGGCCCAGACCCAGACATTGGCCTCCATCACGCTCCAGAATTATTTTCGGATGTACGACAAACTGGCCGGTATGACAGGTACCGCCGAAACGGAAGCGTCTGAATTTTTTGATATTTATAAATTGGATGTGGTCGTAATACCAACTCATCGCTTGGTCATCCGTGATGATATGGAGGATGAAATTTACCGGACGCGACGGGAGAAATACGCGGCCATTATAAATAAGATGATCGAGATGAATAAAATCGGCCGACCGGTATTGGTCGGTACGATATCGGTCGAGGTCAGCGAAATCCTGTCGCGAATGCTCCAGAAAACGGGCGTCAAGCATAATGTATTGAATGCCAAACGTCATCAGCAAGAGGCGAAAATTGTCGCCGAAGCGGGACAAACCGGGGCGGTGACAATCGCGACCAATATGGCCGGACGAGGCACGGATATTAAGCTCAGTGAGGCGGTCATAGAGGCCGGAGGATTGCATATCCTTGGAACCGAACGACATGAATCGCGACGTATTGACCGCCAGTTGCGAGGACGGTCGGGTCGTCAGGGCGATCCCGGTTCATCTCAGTTTTTCCTGTCGTTGGAAGATGACCTCATGCGCCTTTTTGGTTCGGATCGCATCGCCGGTATAATGGATAAACTCGGCGTTGAAGAGGGCGAAGTCATTACTCACGGCATGATATCAAAAGCGATTGAGCGAGCCCAAAAAAGAGTCGAAGCGCAAAACTTCTCTATCCGCAAACATACTTTAAAGTATGACGACGTCATGAATCAGCAGCGTGAAGTGATTTACGGACGGAGGCTGCAGATTTTGGAAAATGAGGATATTAAGTCAACCATTATTGAGATGATCGATATCAATATTGAAACAATCATAGACGCCAACTGTCCCGAAAAAGAATACCCTGAAAACTGGAATCTGGAAGAATTGCGCCGTCAGGTGTTGCATTCATTTCTTCTCGATTTGAAATTTAAAGACGATGATATCCCGGATTTGACTCGCGAAAAACTAACCGAGCAGATTAAAAAAGCGGCCATGGCAATTTATCAGAGCAAAGAAGAAGCTTATGGATCTGAATTAATGCGTCGATTGGAAAGTTATGCCGCACTGGTAACTATCGATCAATACTGGCGCGATCATCTTAATGAGATAGATGAGCTTCGCACCGGAATTGGTCTGCGGGCATACGGGCAGCGCGATCCCTTGATGGAATATAAAAAAGAAGCTTTTGCCCTGTTTACGGCTTTGATCGATAATATTGATCGGGATACGGTCGGCAGAGTATTTCGCTTGCAGGTACAATCGGCGGAACAAAAACAACAGGCCGTACGTCCCATGCCTCATCTTGTCGCCAGCCACGCCGACACGACCGGGATGGGTTATGCTTCAGCTGAACAAAACGCTGGCGGTGCCGAAAGCGGAATGGGAACTAGCCCGATGGCGGAAGCAAGCGAGAGAGGCAAACAAAAGCCGATTAAAAGAACCCAGCCAAAAATCGGACGCAATGATCCTTGCCCCTGCGGCTCGGGCAAGAAATATAAAAAATGCTGCGGGATGAAATAATGATTGGTATCAAACGCGAGCTTAAATGAATAAATATACTCACGAGGTATTTTTAGGGCTGATAATTATAGTGATTGTCGGCCCTCTTTTGATTTTTCAATCTCCGCCATACTTCCATACGCCTGATATTCAATATGTGAAAGCCAAGACGCTGGCGGTTATGAGCGGTAATTTATATGATGACCCAGTCACCGGTTTCCCGTCCTTTCATCCGCCGTATTATCATTTATTTTTATCGTGGCTGGCATCTATTGGAATTTCACTTGAGATTATTCCCCTGATTATGGCTATGATCAATGTATGCCTTTTGTTAATCTTTTCATATTTAATGTTGTGTAGGATTTTTGATAAGACGACAGCTTTGTTGACGACTGCTATGATTCCCTACATTAATCAATATATGGGTCCGGGGAATATATTCCTGGCGACGGCATTCTATTTCTCACTGCCCATTTTCATTGCCGGATTGTGGGTTTATCTAAGAGAAAAACAAACAGTTTTAACTCGAGCCTTAACAGGATTTCTATTAGGATTATCATTTATAATTTCTCCGGTTTATTTGTTTGTCGTTGGATTTTTATTTATCTATGAAATAATTTGGAAACGGCAGTGGTCTCAGATAGTGATATTGATTGGCGTCTTTCTTATTTCAATCATTCCCTTCCTTATTCACACATACACCATATCCAGCTATCAAATGGCGGGCACTTCAGCATTTTCATTCTGGCGGGGCTGGCCCGATTGGGAATGGTTTCAGACATTTATTGGATATTTATTGTATCCGGCCGACGGGAAAATAAGTCATTGGCAGGTACTGATCACACTGGCGATATTCGTTATTGGAATTATCGGAATCCGAAAATCGCGTTCAACCCATTTCCTGATTTATATTTTCCTGACCGCCTACCTATTTACTTCGTATCATTACAACGCCTATCAGTATGGCCCGAGAATATTTTTCTTTTTTGGTCTTTTAGTAACAGGCTATTTGATTAGGCACTTACGCGATTTCATAAATATCAAAATGGTTTCTTTGGGAATTATCACGGCTTTTATATTATTCGGGATTGGTGAACATTTGTATCGCTCTTATATCAATTTGGAAAATGAAAAGGTCAATTATTTGAATTACCGGCAAATCGGTCGCGGCCTTAAAGATAATTTGCCTGATTTTGTTGCGGTGAATGACTATATTCTGGCGAGTACTTTAACTTACAGAAATTTTATTATGCCCTATTTCCCTGTTCGGGCTTTAGTTGCTCATCATTCCGGGGAATATTTTCAATTAAACTCCAGAATCGCCGACGAAATGCTAAGAGATTATAACGATTTTATGGCTGCGGGAAAACCGGAATTAGTCGATTTAATTTGCCGTAAGTATAATATAAAGATTGCCGTAATTGGAGGCCGAGACGTGAATCAAAACGGATTTAAAACGATTATGGAACATTGGGAAAAGGTTTATGAAGATCAGACTTTTAAGATATTCAGAAAATATGCCGCGAGTGACGAACCAACCGGTTCATCAAATAATTAGGCAATAGAAACGATCATGATACGATTAAAAGACATCCAATTAATTTTTTCAAGTATCTTCCTGATGGTGATGGGATCGGTATTATTCTCATGTTCCGATGAAGAAGACCCGGTCACGTCTACGTCTCCTGTTTTTGAAGAAACTCCGGTTGTGATTGCGAGCCAATATAATGATGCAATGAAGACTATGGGTGACATTTCATTCAATGAGCTTTCGCCGGTATTCCGATCTTTTGGTTCGCTTGTTGAGGATAATAAGCTATCGCCATATATCGATTATTTTACCGTTCCCGGTGCCGCAGTAAAGGCAGTCACGACTGGAATAATATCAGAAATTATTGCCAATCCGGTTGAAGAAGGCGATTTCGAAATACGAGTAACCGCCCTTCCGGGGTCAAAGCATACGATTGTCTATGATCATGTTCAGGATGTTAAGGTTTTGGAGGCAACGCGAGTCGAACCGGGAGATACCCTGGGAGTGGCCGGGACCTGGAGTGATACTGTGCGGCGAACAGGTCTCGGAATTTTCGTCGGGGAGGGCGCCGATTTGCGTTGGTATTGCCCCCTGGACTATGGCAATTCGACATTTAAGGAAAAACATCGGTTATTATTTAATCAATATCTATCGCTCGGTAAAACTCCGGCCTATGATAGTCTGTGCATCACCGGCTCTATCGACGCTTCGCTTCAATAATATCAGGCGATCATCCGACAAAGCATAGCAGCCAAAAAGGCGGCCGGATTTCCAACGGCATATCCTAACATCGCCATCAGAATTGAAACCGGTACCAGACTTTTATTATGATAGGCGGCTACAATCGGAGCGGAAGCAGCTCCACCGATATTTGCCGCTGACGCGATCGCGGCGGTATGAACATCGACTTTGAATATTCTTGCGGCCGTTACCAAAAGCCCGCCGTGAATGAATATCCAGATAAAAGCTCCCAGTAAAAACCAGAAAACCGACATATCGAGATTCGATAAATCGGCGCGAGCGCCCATACGAGCGACAAACATATAAATTAGGGCCATTGAGAAGGCATGCGATCCGGGAATCCCACTGGCTCGCGTAAATGAAAGACTGACCCCCAATATTGTCACTATCAAAATCTTGTAAGTATTAGCCGAAAAAATCGTAGTGCCCTCCGAAGATTTCAGCTCCGGAATCATTTGCGATATCCAGGCGGAAAGAGCCGTCACGGCGCATCCGATAAAGATAAGATACAGAAAATGCCGCATTTGCATTTTCCCCTTATCTTTTGAAATTTCGTTGGCCATTCGTTCCATGCGTTCCAAACGGTCTTTGGAAACCTTTGTGAATCGGCCGAACCATCCCGCCAAATTCTTGGATGCCAGCATTATCGGCAACCAGATAAGATACACCGCATTATCGGCTATGACGGCGTAACCGTAATAAAGCGACGCATCATCAAGATCAATCATTTGGGCAACGGCCAGCATATTGCCGGTTCCCCCAATCCAGCTGCCGGCTAACGCTCCGAATCCTTTCCAGGCCTCGGCCGTCAAGCCTGTCTTGACAAGGAAGAAAGCGATGGGAGCCCCGATAACGACGCCCAGAGTACCGACCAGCATTACAAAAACGCCCCGTCCCATAATTCGAATCGTAGCCATAATATCTACGTCAAGCAGCATAATCGTCAGAAACATTGGGAGAATATTGGCTCCCATAAAATCATAAACCGGTGAATCGTTGGGAATTACCCCGGTATTAGAGAGTAAAACGGGTAGCAAATAAATGAAAATCAGCGGAGGGAAATAATTAAAAATTGGCCAACCGGTTTTTTTCTCCAGCCAGAAGAAAAGCGCAGGGATACCTGCCAGGACGACAATAATCGCAATCGGGCTGCTTAATATAGTTGAGTCCATCAGCTCTAATCCTTATTTTGGAATAATTAGGCTTCAGGTTACGAACTTTGCACCGATTTGGCAAGTCTATATCTTTCAAAAAGTATTGTGGTTTTAATCAGGTTGAATTAAATTGCCGCGTCTATATTATTAAGGGTTTGACAATGTCCAATAATTTCGTCCGATATCATTTGCCTTTTTATCTATTTGCGGCGCTTATCCTCAGCATCTCATCTTTGCCTCAATTTAAACCTCCCGATATGGAAATTGTATTCGCCGACAAAATCGCTCATTTTTTTGAATATGGAATTTTCGCATTTTTGGCATTGAGATCGCTTGGCCAATTGTCAGCGTTTAAGAATCGAAAAAAATTATATCCTTGGGTATTAGTAATTTCAGTAGTTTTTGCGGCGTTGGACGAGTGGCATCAGGCATATATTCCGGGGAGATTTTCAGATATTTATGACTTTATTGCCGATACCATTGGAATCGTTGTTGTACTTTTGTCGATCTATATCCAGTCAAAGCGAAAGGCCACAATGAAATCTGGTTATTGAATTTCCCCAAAGCCTATCTTATCAAATGACATCCGCAAACTTTTGCATGTTGACATTTAAAAAAACCTCCTTATATTATTGGTAGATATGTCTTAAGAAAAAATACATGCAGGGATGCCACTCCCCCTTCGTTTATTTAGGGGATATAACCGTTAATCTTTCACCGGAGGTGGGCGATGGGGAATAAAATTGTCTTATTCGTCATAGTTGCTATCTTTACCCTCGGCGCGTCCGTATATGCGGTTCCCGATCCGGGTATCGCGGATACGGTCTGGGTCGAATCGGTTAGTATTCCATCCGGAAGCACCGATCCTTTTTCCGTTCCAATTCATCTTTATAATGATGAAGAACTGGGCGGTTTTGGTTTACCATTTTTATGGGATTCTCCCGACATAACCGCTGACTCAGTTACTTTTGGCGGCTCACGAATTGACTATGTGCTTATCAAACCTATAGAAATCAATAACGCCGAGCAGAAGTTCCAGGTTGGTATGATCATCTTTTCGGAAGCTTATTTGCAGGCCGGAAGAGGTAATATATTTACTGCGTGGTTTACCCCGGCTCCCGGGGCCGCAGATCAAGTGATCACGTTGGATTCTACTTCGTATATCGAGGCTTCACCTTTTATCCTGACACTAACCGGCGGATCAACTTTTGTGCCGCAGTATAAAACGGGAACGATAACTATTGGAGACCCGGTATCGGGCCCGACGATTGCATTGGATCCGGTTTCGCTTGATTTTACCGCAGTTCAGGACGGCGCTCCTCCCGCATCGCAATCATTTAATATTTCTAATACCGGCGATGAGACATTAAATTGGACTGCCACGGCCGATAGCTGGATTACTTTAAATCCGACAGCGGGTGCCGGCCCGGCAACGGTGACGGTCGATATCGTCCTGACCGGATTATTGGCGGGCACTCACAACGGTACTATTACTGTGAGCGACCCGGCCGCAACCAATTCACCACAGGAAGTGGCGGTGACGTTGATTTTAGACCCACCCCCGCCCTGTCTGGCGCTTTCAGCCAACGAGATTAATTTCAGCGGATTTCCCGGTGATATTTTAAATAGTGCGATAAACGTCAGCAATTGCGGCGGGCCAACGCTTAATTTCACTATCACCGGTATAGACGAATCCTGGCTATCTGCCAACCCAACCAGTGGCACCGGAAATCGGACGATTAATTTCTTCGCCAATCTTACCGGACTGGCTCCCGGTGATTACAGCGATGTGGTTACTTTCTCAGCTGATCCGGGTACAGAAAATGCGCCGCAGGATGTCACGATTAATTTGACCGTTATAGATGACACTCCGGCCGCTGATACTTTGTGGGTATCCAATGTATCGGCCACAGCGGGCGAACAGGTCGTGGTTGATTTAAATTATCAAAATTTTGTCCAAATCGGCCATTTCAATATTCCGCTCCGGTATGACGGAACCGATCTGATTTGCGATTCCGTATCATTTGTGGGAAGCCGCGTCGAAGCCTGGGAAGAACATCTCGCGACTATTGATAATGACGCCAAGACTATCAATGTCGAGGGATTGCGAGTAACTCAGCCATATTTGGAAACTGGCAATGGATTGCTGGCAAAAATGTATTTTTCGATTGATCCTTCCGCGGCGACTCAAAACGTTCCGATAGACTCCGCTTTTATTCCGCCATCATTCGAATATCTATTTGTTCAATCGGATGCGTCTTCTCGCGCGACTAAATTTTTCGCCGGCAGTATCGATATAACCGGATTGCCGTGTTTCTCATTCCCGGTTGACACGGTATATTTCAGCGCTGAACTTGGAACACCTCCCGCGCCTCAGACTTTCGAAATTACAAATTCATGTTACGGCAATCTCACGTGGTCTGTTACTGACGATGCCCTCTGGCTGGCGCTGGCCCCGATCTCCGGAACCGAGGAGGATTTCATTGAATTCAGCGTCAATCCGGCCGGATTGCCTGAAGGAGTCCACATAGCGACCGCTACCTTCGCGTCTAACTCGCTGATTAGCCCGACTGAGATTCCAGTATTGTTCGATGTTTTTGGAATGCCTGAATTGGCGTTATCGACAAATTCAATAAATTTCGGCAACACGTGTATGGGTACCATCGTAACCGGTGATTTTGATATATCTAATGTCGGCACCGGCGCGATGGATTGGACGGCGACCACCGGTACCGGAGTTACTCTTTCGGCTACATCAGGCTCGGCACCCGCAACCGTGTCGTTTGAGGTCAATACAGCGGATCTTAATTTTGGACCACAGCAGACGACTATCACGGTCGACGCCGGTGATGCCGCGAATTCACCTCAAGTATTAACTCTCTCATTCAATATCGCGAACTGTGATGAATGCGCTATTGATATCGCCGAGGTTAACGGGCCTCAGGGACTGGCGGTTGGCGTACCGGTGTATGCTTATCAGATTGCCGATGTGGCCGGAGTGGAATTGCATCTTACTTATTTAAACGCCGTTCTGGCGGCCGATTCGGTTACTTCAAATTATATGATTGGAGCAACCATCGGTTTCTTATCCGATATCGATGGAAACGGTTATATTCACTACATTTGGGATAATTTAAGCAATCCAATTACCGTTCCGGACGGCGATGTTTTGATGACTTTCTGGTTCACCTCGATCGGCAGCGTCGGCGAAACGTCTCCGATTGTCTGGCTGGATGGAAATGAGATTGTCGATGAATTTGGCAATCCGAATTTATCGCTCGGTTTCTGTGACGGTGAAGTTACGATAATTGATCCGATCTTCGATATTTCGGGAACCGTTGTATATTACGGAAATGATATCCCGATAGAAGGTGTTAATGTCGATTTTGGCGGACAAGCCAGCGGTTCGGATATAACCGACGGAGCCGGTGAATACAGTTTCGTCAACCTTGAAATCGGCGGTTATACCATAACTCCGTGGTTTGATGATGATGCTCCGGGCGTATCCGTAGCCGACGTAATTAAAATTCGCCGTCACATAGCCTATGTCGAAAGGTTTGATCTCGGTTATCAATTGATCGCTGCGGATGTAAACCTCACCAATACGGTCAGCGTCTCCGATGTTATTTCAATCCGCCGTTTCCTTGCAATGCTGGGCACTCTTCCGGGTGGCAATTGGACTTTCATCGACGGCGAATATGCGTTGACGGTTGATAACTGGCAATTGGCGCCGCGGTCCAAGAATATCTCAATTGTCAACGAAGATATCGTTGTACCGCATTTTTACGGCGTCAGATTGGGCGATGTCAACGCCACCTGGTCACCTTTGGCGGCCAAGCCCTTATTTGCTGCCGCGATGGATCCGATTACAATCGAATTGGGCGAATCCTATACGCAGCCCAACGGCATTGTCACGGTACCAATAAATATCGCCGACGTCGAGAATCTGGCGGGTATTGAACTTCACGTTTCATTTAACGGCAATGAAGTTCAATATGTTGGAACCGATTCTGATATCTTATCCGGCACGACCTTGAACGGCGCCGATAATACTTTCCATCTTATCTGGGATGATTTTGAAGCGCCTTTGAATCTTACCGGCTCGCATACAATCGCGGAAATCTCATTCAGGATTACCGGAGAGTTTAATGAATCCAGTGAAATTATTGTAACCGATGCTGAATTAGCTGATTCCGATGGAAACAGCTATCGGTTGAATATAATCAACGGTCATCTGACCAAGGGCGGAACTACACTCCCTGCCCAATATAGTCTCGAACAGAATATCCCCAATCCTTTCAACCCGGAAACTACGATAATGGCTTCCATGAGAGAGGCCGGGGAATATTCGCTTGAGATCTATAATATTATGGGACAGAAGATTAGAACTTATCAGGGCTATCACGAAGCCGGTATTATCGAATTTGTCTGGGACGGCACCGACGACAACGATATGAACGTTACTTCGGGAATTTATTTATATAAATTCTCGTCAGGATCGTTCAATCAGACAAAAAAGATGATGCTTTTGAAATAAAACTTTTGTAAAGTAAGGAGGGCCGGTATGGGGCCGGTCCTCTTGAAAATAAATTTCTCTGTCCTGTGGAGGTTTTATGAAAAAGATGGGTCGTAAATTTTGGGGATTGCTCTTCGCTCTCCTGCTTGTAGTCCCATCATCGGCGTTCGCGGTCACGCTTGAAATCACCAATGCGACGGCGGCGCCTTCGGATATCGTCCAGATGAAACTTATGACGGAAGATTTCACGGATGTAGCCGGAGTTCAAATCTTTATTGAATTTGATACATCCAAAGTTGAGTTTCATTCGATGGCGACGTCATATATTCAATCATGGACAACCAATGTGACCGACGGGAAAATATTTGTTATATGGGAAGATTTATCATCGCCCCTGACGCTTCCGGCCGGGGAACCGCTTTTCCAGTTTAATCTTCAGGCGGCGGCCGATGCCGCAGATTCGGCTTTTGTGAAATTTTCCGGGAATATTGAACTGGTCGATGAAGCTGGCGATCCTTTAAGCGTAACACTACAAGATGGATATATAACTTTCATCCCATTATCAGCGGATGATCTACCCGGTGCGCTGCCGGTTCAATTTGTATTGGAACAGAATTATCCCAACCCCTTCAATCCATCAACGACCATTTCCTATACGGTCAAAAAGACAGGGCAATATACGTTTGAAATATTTAACCTTGCCGGTCAATTGATTGACAAGATTGAACTGGGTAACAAACCGGCGGGAACTTATGAGTATATATTCTCCGGTGATAAATTACCCAGCGGCGTTTACACCTATCGCCTGACGGGAAATAATCAAAGCACCTCCAGGCAAATGATACTTCTTAAATAACGGTTTAGGTTGTAGAAAAAATTGAAAAGCCCGGTGAAATGGCCGGGCTTTTTTTTGTGCGGTTGATTGTATTATATTGAGAAATCAATCTTGACAGCGGTGAAAATATCAATATATTCTATGCTTCGATTGAGTAAGACACTTAAATTGATTTTTGCATTGACCGATAGAAAATAATATCCCGCTGGGGGATCGTCCAATGGCAAGACATACGGCTCTGGACCGTAGAATCGGGGTTCGAATCCCTGTCCCCCAGCCAAAAATCAGAATCGCCCCCTTTGACGAGCATGTTGAAGGGTTTTCTGTATGTGGGATATAGAGTTAAACCTTTTATCGTACAGTTCGAAAGTAGTTTCCTTAATAGTTTTCCCTGTTCCTCTGCGGTTTGCATAACATAATGCGAATAAACACCTTGAGCGAGTTCTAAAAACTCTACACTATCTTGATAGTAATTGGCATTGGCTGATTCAAGTCTAAGAATCCGTAGTGAAATTGCATTCTGCTCAACTATCCAATTCTCATGCTGCTTTTGCCAAAATTCATCCGTAGTCATTCCATTGATTTTATCTTCATAGGCTTTATCGAGTAATCGCTGGGTTTTATTGTGGTTCTTGGCATAGTTGCATTATATCTTTCTATTGCCCCATGGTTTTTACCTGCTATACAACATTGGGGGATAAAAAGCACATGTCTTTAAATGATGATCTCAAACAGGAGGTCGCAACTATCTTACGCAATTCCTGGAGTACTCGCAACGGTCAAAAAGTACCCGAACCCGAAGAACTCAAACTCAGCAATGACGCTGTGGAACTCGACGCAACAGTACTATACGCAGATTTAACAGAATCCACTGGGTTGGTAGACAGTTACAAATCCTATTTCGCAGCAGAAATCTATAAATCTTATCTTCACACCACTGCGAAAATTGTCAGATCTGAAGATGGAATAATCACAGCATACGATGGCGATCGTATAATGTCTATCTTTATTGGAGGAAGCAAGAACACATCGGCAGTACGTGCCGCACTAAAGATTAACTATGCAGTAAAGAAGATCATAAATCCTGCAATTCAGGCACAGTACTCTAACATCAAGTACTTGATGCAACAAACGGTAGGAATCGATACGAGTTCGCTCTTTGTTGCTCGAACGGGAATCCGCGGCTCTAATGATCTTGTCTGGGTGGGACGTGCTGCAAACTATGCTGCCAAGCTATGCAATCTGTCTCCCGACTACCCTACTTGGATTACAGATTCCGTATACAAAAGGCTTAACAAAATTGCCAAATTCACTAACGGAAAAACGATGTGGGAGCCCTGTAGCTGGAAAGGCATGCGCGACCACAGAATATACCGGTCAACATGGCGATGGCCGATTTGAGAAACTTAGCAAACATCAACTGTCGCGGCCAGCGAATCAAGACCGCCTGAGAAGAGAATCACCTCTTCGGCGTCTGACCAGTATATCGTATCCTGAAAATCGAAATACTGATCTATTGGTATCTCATCCTTCAATTTGCTAAAATGAAATTCATACATGTCATCCGATAGAAACCCGAGAGCCTGCTCCAATAATTCTTTAGTTTTCGAATCATTCCATCTCTCGGGATTTCGGACCGGGATATGTAAAACAAAATCCCTGTTCCAGTCTTTGCCATCCTGTTTCCATGTTCTCCCGCCGCGTGTGATAGCCTGATCGGCGCAATAAACGTAGCTGCCAACTTCCAGCATATCCAGAATCAAGGGAGATGGATTTTGGGCGAGTCTCTTACTTATATCAAACAGTTTCAGATTTACATTGTGCGTACTTATGGATGACGTATCGAGGTTAATTATCTTTTTGAAGCCCGATTTATCCACATTATCATGAGGATACGGCCCGCACAGGATGAGAGATTTTTTAGAAATATTACTCCCCTCCTCGCGCAAACTCATTGCTGATTTTTTTGAAGGCTACATGGGCGAACTTGGCGACCGATTCAGAGGATAAGTCCTGATTAAACTTCGCCTTGCCGAACCATCCGGGTGTAAACTCTTTTGATATCCGAACTGTTTCTCGTATGTAAGTATTAAATGCCTCATTGAACTTATCGTGGTCATTAATATCTTGAAATCTCAAACCCTGCCCGATATGGCTGGGCAATTCGCGATCCAGATGATATGATAGATACCTGCTGGTAAACGAAGACAAAAAGTTATGCATCAACTCGGCCAACCGCTTGCCGGTCGCATACTTTGAGATTGATTTCTGCATGGATTCGGATGTAGTTTCAAATAGAGAGCCTGTTTCGGTCGAGACGTTTTTTATTAATGCTTCGGTAAATGCATTCTGGGCGATTTCGCTGGCATCAGATTTTATGTGCAGGCTGTTAAGGTCATAATCGATTCGGGATTTTAACGCGCTAACAATATCAAATAAGGATGCGTCGTTGGATAGTGAATAACCCTGCCCGTTAAGATTTGATATGAAATCTTTTGATCCGGCAGATTCGAGGAACTTGAATATTGTCGTAAGAGTATGAGTGAATCCGGCATCATTGGGGATACGGCCAAGACCGGATTGGGCCGCTAACATGCTGGCTTCAGCTATAGTCGAAATATCGCCACCGGCTTTAAGTAACTCTATTACTTTTTTCCAGCGACGGGTTTTATATATATCACCAAGTCTCAAATGTCCCATGATTACCCCAAAAATTTATATCTAATTAGATTATGCGTGATGCTATGAATATTCCATTCCAATTTGTTTATTGATTTGTAAATAGGAAAGCACATCATATCAGAATTCCTCTCCCCGAATTTGAGCTTTTAATATAATATTACCAATGACTGATAGCAAGACTTGAGTACAGAATTTGTAAATATGTGATCTTATTTGCTCAGTAAAATCTGTTATCCCCTTTAAGTGGCATATAGTGTCACTTTGAAGCTTGAATTATGAATAATTCAGCGAATAATTGCTTTTTTAGACTATTTTTATTGACATAACACAATATTTTATTATTCTACATATAGTAAAAGCGTTACTTTCAATTTTATGGTGATTTTAATTTACGCATTTTAATATAAAACTGGGGCTGGAGGATAGCAATGGGAAAGACAAGTAAGATTTCGATAATTGTGGGGCTGTTTGTATTTCTATTTGGGGCTTCAGTTTTCGCATCTATTCATCATGTTCCATCCGAGTATTCGACAATTCAGGGGGCAATTAATATCTCAGTTGATGGTGATACGGTATTAGTGGCATCTGGTGTTTACGAAGAGAGTATTAATTTTGGTGGTAAAAGCATTGTTGTCTTATCCGCGTCGGGGGCATTAGAGACGACAATCTTATCTCCGAGTTCAGCCAGTGGAGTTTATGATCTTCCGTTGGATTTTGATAGTTTATCGGCCCCGCTGAAGGCACGTGATTATTTATCACAGAAGTCACTGAGTGCCGGATCACCGGTCGTGTCTTTTACATCTGGTAGTGACGCGACGACGGAGTTGATCGGTTTCACGATTAATGGTAATAATTCGGTTCAGTGTATATCATGTATTGAGTCCGATCCTTTGATCAGTGAGTGTATTATTCAGAATGGTGTTGGTTCTCGTGACGGTGGCGGTTTGTTTATCCAGTATTGCGCCCCCAGGATTCACGATAACGTGATTCGCAATAATTACACTCCGATAACAGGTGCGGGATTATTTGCTCGTTTGGGTACAGGTAACGGTACGGTCGAAGTTGTCGGCAATGTCTTTTATGGTAATCAGGGCGGTAACGGTCCGGCGATATCGTTCATTGAAGGCGAGGGATGTTTGGCCGAGCGTAATTTAGTCTATGGTAATAGTGTTCCTGATGCCGGTTCGTACATTCGTGGCGTGGTTTATGTCCATGTTGATAATGCGACCGTGATCAATA
>JAZGGI010000046.1 GCA_036480375.1 Candidatus Zixiibacteriota bacterium | reverse complement strand
AGTATCTAAACATCGGAAAATATATATCTTCCACAATAATATGGTGACTTCTAATCTGCTTGCTTTCAAGGATATGCATTTGAGGGGAGCATACACGGGCTTTCTAAAAGCTTCAGCAAACATCTTTTATGGCAACGATTCAATGATTTTTCTGTATTCGTCCTCTGTAAATGCCCGAAAGGTTTCTGTGCGGACTGAACCCGCCGAACCGAGCGTGAGGGCCGCCCTTGCTGCCGTCTCATCATCCGGTGCTTCGCTAATGACGATCATATCATATTGCCCCATTACCAAATAGAACTCTTTAAGTTCACCACCTATTGCTCGAAATAGTTCTTTAGCGGCGTCGAGCCGTGAAGGGCTCTCCTTTATATTCTCAATGCCTTTTTGCGTATAGCTGACCAAACTGATATAAGTAGCCATTATGATACCTCCTTTCATATATAACCCCAATTATTCCTCCCCTCAAAGCATAAAAACAAGTACTTTTTCATGTGCTAAAGAAATGCCTTGGAAAATCGGTAATAAAGAAACCTGTTTGAGTCTCCGTCATTGCAGATTCCTTGCCTGATGTTTCACCTGCAAAATACATGAATCAATAGCTGATTTAGTTTGTAAATCAAGCATTTTTAGGACTTTAATTTTGCTAAGTTCAAGGCAGCAATCTGCAATTTGGGCTCTTGAAGGCAAACCACAAGATATGGGATTTTCTGACCACAGCCCAGACCTGTAGCTGAGTGAATGACGAGATGGGATACTCGTTCCGTATCAAAGGAAATAATGGGGTTTGTGACGTGTCGATAGATTGCAACTATCACCAGCGCAAATTGTCCTCGGGCAGGAAAATTTTCAGTCTTGATCCAGCACTTCTCGTATTTTTTTAGCGAGTTCACTTTGAACTACCGGTTTCATAACATAACCACTAATGCCCATTGCCTTAGCTTTTTCGGCGTCAATTTGTTCACTGAAGCCGGTACATATAATGATGGGTATGTCCGGTCTGATTTCAAGAAGTTTCTGTGATAGCTGAGCACCCGTCATATTCGGCATGGTCATGTCGGTTATAATAAGATCAAACTTGTCTGAATTATTCTGGAAAGCTGCCAAGGCTTCAATACTGCTGGTTCGTGTAGTAACATGATAACCGAGCCGCTCCAACATCTGTTTTTCCATGCGAACAATCTGGTCTTCATCGTCGACAAGCATGATTCGTTCATGTCCTCTTTGAATAGGTGCAACAACTTCAGTTACCTCTGTTTCAACCCGGGTTTTGATTATAGGCAAGTATACGTGGAATACCGTTCCTTTTCCAGGTTCACTATCAACCCTAATATCCCCTTTATAGCTTTTGACAATGCCATGAACAACAGCAAGACCCAGCCCGGTGCCTTTATCTTTTTCTTTTGTTGTATAATAAGGATCGAATATGCGATCCAATACTATATTATCCATGCCTACGCCCGTATCTGCTACTGTCAAACAAACATAAGGTCCCGGATTCATATCAGGGTCTTTCAATTCTTCAAGTCCTAAATCGACCTCTTTCAGGGTGACCTCGAGTTTACCACCCGTTTCCTGCATAGCGTGATAGGCATTGGTTATCAGATTCATGGCGACCTGATGAATCTGTGTCGGGTTGGCGATAACTAATCCGCATTTATTACTGATATACTGTTTGATTTCGATGGTGCTCGGCAGTGAAGATCGGATGAGTTTCAAAGCCTCTCGAATAACAAGCTGGACCTTAAGTGGTACAAGTTCCTGATCAGCTTGACGGCTGAACGTGAGAATCTGTTTGACCAAATCCCGAGCACGTTTTGTCCCGATCAATATTTCATTGAGATTATCTCGGATGGGACTATCTTCAGGAGTATCCTCCAGCGCCATTTCTGCATAGACAACTATGGGAAATAGAATATTATTAAAATCGTGGGCGATGCCGCCGGCGAGAGTGCCTAAAGATTCCATCCTTTGGGCTTGTTGAAGTTGATTTTCGAGACGCTTTTGTTCTGTAATATCTCTTATAAAATTAATGGTAGCAGGCTTTCCTTCCCAATTAATAAGAACGGTATTAATTTGAACTAACAATTCGACACCAGATCGATTAATTATTTTGAAAGAGTAGGTGGAGGGGGGTTCCTCGCCCATTAATCTTTCCCT
>JAZGGI010000045.1 GCA_036480375.1 Candidatus Zixiibacteriota bacterium | reverse complement strand
CAAACCCATTTTAGAAGTTGCTCATTGTTCCGTCGGTTCCTTAGCGAAGCGGCGAACCGACGGTAGGTCAACTGCGCGACAGCCAAAAACAGGCCTTTGCCTGAAAAAGGACAAAACGAACCCAATTTACTGTAACTAAAACGGAGGTATGACACTACAAGGAATTTTCGCAAAAAATAATGTGGATAACTTTTTCTGGATTACTGTTTATTCCCACAAATCCTCGGCGCCGGATTCGAGATTCAACAGACGTTTTTTGCGCCAGACTTTTCCGCCGTATCCCCCCAATGTCCCCTCGGATGTAATAACTCGATGGCAAGGAATCACAATCGCGAGATAATTGGCCCCGTTGGCTCGACCGACCGCTCGCACCGCCTGAGGTTTGTCGATAGCCTGCGCGATTTGAGCGTACGACCGGGTCTGGCCGCATGGGATATTCAAGAGCTGTTCCCAAACCGACGTTTCAAACGGAGTACCTTTGACATCTATTCTGACCCTGAAAGTCTGCAGTTCACGTTCAAAATACGACGCCAGTTCAACGCGGAGGTTACCCAGATGCGGGTTATTGGTAGTATCTTTAATCGGAGCTGATTTGTATCGCTTAGTAACTCTTTTGAATATTCGATCCACTCCGCCGCGATCCTGCCATTCGAGAAAACAAACACCATTGTCCGTTGCCCCGGCGATCATATCCCCCATCGGGCTGGGAAGTTCGGTGTAAACGATTTGATTAGCCGGCATGAATCCTCCCAGGAGGAAATCCGAATTGATTATCGAAAGCTTCCCGAAACGCGCTCGATGATTCCCAACCGCATTCATACGCCGCCGAAAGATAATCGCTCCCCCGCTCGATTAGATAACGAGCATGATTGAGCCTGAGCCGCCGATGAAACGCCAACGGTGTAATACCCAGATATTTTTGAAAATGTCTTCTTATAGTAGAAATATCGACGCCGGTAATTTTCATAAGTGTTTGTTCGGTCAGGCGGTCTTTTTTGTGCTCCGTCATATATTCGATCAACGCAGGCAGCCAATCAGGGAGAACATCAGGATAGCCTTCCGATTTGCACCGTTTACATCCTCGCAATCCGGCGGCGATAGCTTCTTCGCGGGAGTCAAAAAAGACGACGTTTTTCAGAAGTGGTGTCCGTGCCGGACAGGATGGCAGGCAATAAATCCCGGTCGATATCACGCCGACGTAGAATTTCCCATCATAGGCGTCGTCGCAGGATGTCATCGCTCGAACCATTTCATCGTAATCCAATCGTGCCATGACTACAATTTATACGATGCCAAAACCCTTGTCCACCGATTTTCGTGCATTGATGTCGGATATTTGAAATTAATTTTCGATGCTATTGCTTTCCGCCAAACATATAGATGAGCCCAATTGTAAAACCATTGAACCGCGAAGTGCGATTGGTGGTTTCATTAATACTTTCGTTTTGGCGAAGATTAAAAACATGATCATAAACCATCTCAAACGACCCACCCCACTGAGGCGAAAAAAACATATCCAGGCCTACCGTCGCACGCCATCCCCAGCAGTTTTTGCTGTCAAGGCTTTTCGAGGCAATCACCACCATAGAATCGCCGACGTCCTCTTTCCATTCAATTTCATGACTGAACAGATAAAACCCAATCCCCAGAGCGGCACGGGGTCTGAACAACGCTCGTTTGGTCATGGACGCCAATTGCAGTCCGATATGCCCGGTTATCATATCTTCTTTGGTAACCTGTGTTATCGGTTCATAAAAAGGGGGAAGGCCCGGAATTTCTGTTTTCTTATAAGTATCAAATTCATCTCGTGCAAACTGGGCAAAACCAAAATCAGCCCAGGCGACGAACATTTCCATATTGGGGATATGAACGGTTCCCCGGATAGTTAACATCCCTCCCGGATCGGCATAACGAGCAAACGACCCCTGTGGGAAAATACCTCCGGCAGAAATCGCGATTTCTCCAAAAGCCCCGGCCAAAGACAAATTTGATCCGGCAATGAGAATCAAAACGACTATAAATGGAATTCGCTTTTTCATGACTCACCTCCTTTGTTCTCATTATAATATGATTTTGTAGCAGTGTGAAAACAAAAAAGAGATGAATTTTCACAAAATTTTTAATCATACTATTTGACAAATCATACTGTCTTTGCGTCTTTATTATAAGGGAATTCAAAAAACAACTCAATTCTGCTGTGTGAGGGTATTGTGGGGAAATATTTACTTTTCATAATTTACGGACTGGCGGCAGGGCAAGACTCGCCGCAACACAATAATATACAAATCCCCCGGAAGATATTGGGGTTAGAGGTGTAAAAAGAATAAGGCATTGAATCAGAAAGGAGGTGCAATTGCAGGGCTGAAGCCTGAATGGTTTCAGCCGTCTATGAGTCAATTGAAATAATAAAAAAAATGAGAAGGAGAAGAAACATGCAATGTTATGGGAAAACGTTACTATCGGTTTTGGTATTTATGATACTTTTCGGTGCGGGAAGTGTGTTCTCTACCATACCTACGCCGCCGCGTCCTTATGATGTATCACTTGAACTGACCGATAAAACTCAAAAAAGTTCACCGATTACGCTTAATTTAAAATACGGTCCGACTCCCGAATTTCAAAGGTGCGGCGATACCGGTTCCGTTACGGTAATTGCCCTGACTTATCGGATAAAGGATACACTTAGTGTCAATACCTGGCCGGTTCAATTTGATGAAGGTCATACATATTCGACATCGTTTCAAGTTTCCGTACTGGACAATGATACGACCACTCTTCGTATTCTTTTGGGATGTGGAGCACTCCAGTTCTATATATATCGAGATGTAATAACAACTGGCGATGAGGTTCAGCTATTGGAAAATTTCAATCCTCATCCCGGCGGGAAGAATGTTGTATCAAAGGACCCCATTCGTGACACACTGACACAAGAACATTTACAGGTCATGTACGATGTTATCCTTTTTGTTAAGGAACCGTCTCATCGGGAACGTGCGGAATCGATTTTGGGGCCGTTGCCCGATTCCTGTATTTACGATCGGTACATGGGTTATTATCGATTAAAAATAAGTCTGGAAAATCTTATTAAATTAGCCGATGCCCCGGTCGGGTTTGAATATTTCACTCCCCCGCCATGGTCCTCAAAATACAAACCTCCGAAAGACAGTTTGAATGAAGATCAGAATGAATCCGACACAATTGAGGATGAACAAAGCTCATTGCCACAAGGGCTTTCCCCTACATATCCACCGGGGATATCTCTTGAATACGTTGATGCGAAATCAGCCCTGGAATTCTCAATGGCAATGCTCCTGTAACATTCTACCTGAGAGTGAACAATCCCACCCAAATCAATATGGAAGGACTAACCAACGGCTTTCGGATCTATTCACCGGACGGAGCGGTTTGGAACAATTTTTCTGCAGATACATTAAACTGCGGTTGGGAAGACATGTTCGATCTTTTATTCATCATCACCCATTACAGCGCCGATGGATATGACAGCGATATCGCCGGTTTTACGGGGCTCAAACATTATAGTACCGGGTTACCGGGATATTTTAACGATGTTGGATTCAAAATCACCATTGGCCCGTTCGACAGCTATTCAGACGGAAAAACAATCTGTCTGGACTCTACATTTTTCGGGGGTGGGGGTTACTGGCAATGGGCTTATAGTGAGGGACAGTTCAGCTATATACCTGACTGGGGCGGTCCCTATTGGTTTACGATAATAGGTTCAATAACATATACCGGTCATCTTTATTATCAAGATCCCGTCCCACCGGGCACAACCCAGAAACCTATGCGCGGGGTTAGAATTGAAATGTGGGATGAGGACATATGGCCGGTATCGGATGATTATTTGGGCGAATGTATTACAGATGAATATGGTTACTTTAGCTTTGAGTCAATTGATAACACCGACTATTGGGGTTCGGATGGACAGGATGTTTACTTTCGTATATATGCCGAAAATGATGCAACATATATAACCGATGACTATAATGGAGATATACATAAATTTCAAACTCCGACCGTGGATGATGTTGCAGGCGGAGAATATGACACCACGATAGTTGCCGATACCGGTTCCAACGGATATTTTTTCATCGCCGACGCCGGCTTATCCGCCTCTGAAACCTGGTATAATCTCACTTATCAGTACCCCGATGTTGTACAGATAGTTTCTAATGATGACGGAACCGGCAGTTATTACAACGTCGAGGATAAGTATATACGTATTGAACATATCAGATACGATCCTTTATACAGGCCCGACACATACGATAAATCGGTCATTTATCATGAATATGCCCACTGGCTTGAAGACACCCTGCATTTTTTTGACAATTCCTGGGGAGGCCCTCATGAGTGGAATGAAATTATTGGGGCTTCAATGGCGGCAATGGAGGGTTTTGCTACTTTCTTTGCCAATATGATGACGGGTAATTCACAATGGCGTAACTATGATAATGATTTTATAAATATTTCTTGGTATAATACAGAAAATGGTGAAAAAGGTGTCAATAGTTATGTAAATTATTCAGCTAACAATTATGGTGCCGAATGCGAAGGTTCGGTAGCGAGTATATTATGGGATATCTACGACGCCGCCGATGACGATTACAGCACATATCTCTGGCCTCCATTGCCGCCCCCCAATCTATATAACCCTGATGGCATTGGTGATGCTCTGAGTGATGGCTCCAATAATATACTTGATGTTCTGGTCAATCGAACCGTTAACAGCCATAAGCCCGATAGAATCTATGATTTCTGGCTGGGCTGGTTTAAGACGCCATCGCACAGCTACACAACGGAGATGCAGGATATTTGGTACGAGCACGGGATCGATCAATATTATATTTGCGGCGATGCTAATGGTGACGGTTATGTAAATGCAGGGGATGCCGTTTTCCTGATTAATCATATATTCAAAGGTGGTCCGCTACCCGATCCATTAATGGCAGGCGACGCGAATTGTGATGGAATTGTAAATATTGGCGATGCCGTATATCTGAACAATCATGTCTTCAAAGGCGGTCCGGCTCCATGCGCCTGTGAATGACATAATAATATATTATCACGCACCGGGGGGAAATCAATCAGACAAACTACAGAATTTGGGGAAATTCAAATGACGATTTCAAATAAATAATAACTTTTCCGCGGATTACGAAATTGATTCATGTAAATCTGTGCCATTATTATCTGACTGGTGAATGGTGAATAGCAATTTAAGAGAATATAAAAAAAAGCCGGTGGGGAACCGGCTTTCAACATAGGTGAGAGGAGGGGTAAAATTACGAGTGCTTTATCCTTCCTTATTATCCTCATCCGCGATATTATTATTTTCTTTTCCTTCTCCAAAAAAATCGGTCATCTTGAGACCGTTGATATATTCGGTCGTCTCGGCCTGGCTGGCAGACATCAGACGCTTGGTTACTTCGCTGATTTGCCGGGCAGAATTTTCAATCACCTCCAGTCTCTTCTGAACATCTTCCGGTAAATCCTGATGTTTGAGGCTCAGAAGCTGGAGATTACCCAGAAGAGCCGTCAGGGGATTGTTGATATGATGATTGACGGCCACGGCCAGTTCCACCCGGGCCGCGTTTCTTTCTGATGATACTTTTTTATCGACCTCATCGACCGTCATTCCCTCTCCGGTTCCTTTTGGTCCGGCCGCAAGGGCCATCACCGCCGCCAATGCTTTCAAGAAATCATCGTGCTCATGCAACCGCGCTTTGCCGTCTTTGATGCCGATCACCGCTCCAAACTGAATACTTCCGATTTCAAGAGGAACGGTAAACAGCGATTTTTCAGTCTCTCCTCCGAATTCCATATAGGCCTGACCCAGTTTATGTTCACGGCGCAGGTTATTGAGGATTGATTCTTCCGCGTCGAGCAGGGTTTGTTTATCTTCAATTAGGTTGGCCTCAACCGCCTTGACGAGGATCTTGCCATTTTCGTCCCAAAGAAGCATGGCCCCCGCGTTCAGCTCAATATATCTCATCGCCGCCGCGAGACCTCGCCGGGCCGCCATATCGATCGCCACTCCTTCGATAGCGGCAACGGCAATCCCGGCCAATGCCCGGTATTTCAACTCTTCTCTGGACGCAGAATTATCCATACTAAAGCCTATTTGAGCAAACCTTGTGCCTCATTTGAGAAATTACAAAAATCAATAATGAGTATGGGCGCCATCCCATACTTTGTAAAAGCGGAGAAGTAACTTCCTTAAATATTTATACTTGCGAGAAGCGGGATAATATCCATAACCCATTCATTTAAAAATCACATTTCAACCATGTCTTGATTGTGAAGATCGTTTCATATATGTTGCACAAGAATATAGCGAAGAAGGCTTGACAGGCGGTCAAAATCTTTATAAACTTATTTTTTTTGGATAGGGATAGCTGGGATGACGGAAGAGATGTTTCACGATAAATGTGGGATTTTCGGGATATTCGGACCCCGCCGAGCCGCCGAAATGACATATTTCGGTCTGTACTCTCTGCAGCATCGCGGGCAGGAATCGGCAGGAATCGTTACTTCATATAACAATCGTCTAAATCTTTATAAAGGCATGGGTCAGGTTTCGGACGTTTTTTCGGATAAGTCGATTTTTGAGAAATTGAAAGGCACAATCGCCGTCGGCCATACTCGCTATTCCACCACTGGCGCCAGTTCCCTGACAAATATCCAACCGCTCTTAATTACCAATCGTGACCGCATGCTGGCCGTGGCTCAAAATGGCAATTTAACTAATTCGATGCAATTGAAAGATAAGCTGGAGAATCGCGGATCGATTTTTCAAACGACTTCCGATACCGAAATCGTTTTGCATCTCGTCGCCAAATCCAAATCCAAAGATACATTTGGTCAGGTTTGCGAGGCGGTCAAGGCATTACGCGGAGCCTACTGTTATTTATTCTGCGCCGAAGACAGAATAATTGCCGCCCGTGATCCGTGGGGTTTTCGTCCCCTGGTTCTGGGCAAAATAAACGGATATCATGTCGTTGCGTCTGAGACATGCGCTTTTGACATCATCGGAGCGAAATATGTTCGGGATATTGAACCGGGCGAGGTTCTCGAAATATCGTCAGATGGTTTGAAATCTGAGTTTCCTCTCCGCAAATCCCGCAAAGCTTTTTGTATTTTTGAGTATATATATTTCTCCCGGCCTGATTCGATCGTCTTCGGAGAAAACGTCGATAAAGTTCGTCGCCGCCTTGGACGCCTTCTGGCTCAGGAACATCCGGTCGACGCGGATATCGTAATCGGCATACCCGACTCAGCCAACACCGCGGCTTTGGGTTTTTCCGAGCAATCAGGCATCAGGTTTGAAATCGGCTTAATTCGAAATCATTATGTCGGTCGGTCATTTATCGAACCCGATCAAAAAATCCGAGACCTTGATGTTAAAATAAAATTCAATCCGGTTAAAGGCGTTCTGAAAGGCCGCCGGGTCGTTTTAGTTGACGATTCTATCGTCCGGGGAACAACTTCCAAAAAGCTCGTGCAGCTTGTCCGCCAGGCCGGAGCTAAGGAAGTTCATTTCAGAGTCTCATCGCCGCCGATAATTTCTCCCTGTTTCTTCGGGATTGATATGCCCACTCGTAAGGAGTTTATTGCCAATAAAAAAACTATCGAAGAGATCAGGCAGTACCTGAAAGTCGAGTCCCTAGGTTATCTATCAGTAGAAGGCATGCTGGCCATGCCCTCTCTGCCTCATAGGGATTTTTGCGTGGGCTGTTTCACCGGAAAATACCCGATAAAAATCGAAGCTAATGACAAGTTAAAGAATAAATTACGTCTCGGCTAATATACTCCAATATTTCTCGATTCTTACCGATAATATATTTGAACCGCTTTGAAACCTGTTTGAAAAAAAAGGGTATCAGTGTATATTGTATTAGTAACTACTTCCGGTGCCTATCTTACCGCCGAACCGATATATTGGAGTTTTTAATGACTAATCCCTCTGGTAAACGACGGTTTGTTTTTATAATTTGCCTGTTTCTTATGTCTTCAATCTGTCTACCGTCACAAGTCAAGAAGGACAAAACAACAAAATCTGCACACACCCTGAAATTCCGTCAACCGGCTTCCAAACCGGACAAAATTACAATTGACCTTTCATTCAATGTCAATCGGGTAATAGTCAAGCTGGTCAAGGATACGAAGTTAAGGCTGTTTAGAAATGTTTTAGTTTCTCTATCGGGAAGGAACCTAAGCGGAATTAATGAAGTTCTCTCAGTCAAATCAAATACCGAAATAGCAAGACTCGTTTCCAAACCTGTCGATATTCTGGATAAGCAAAAACAAATTCTTGAAAGCAAAAGCGGTCACGAATTGGCCGACTTCAACAATTATATCGCCATCACAGTTTCTTCATCTGGTGAAGCCGAAAATCTAATTAATCAATTGAACAAGCTACCCGAAGTAGAGATTGCTTATGCGCAACCTCATTTCGAACCGGCCGGTGATATTGACCCTCCGACTCCCGATTACTCCGGCGATCAGGATTATCTTCGGCCTGCCCCGGACGGCGTTGACGCCGACTACGCGCAAACGATTTCCGGCGGCGACGGCTCCGGAGTTAAATTATTTGATATTGAAGGCGATTGGGTCGTTGATCACGAAGATTTAGACCTCAGTCCCGACCTCATTCTTGGCGGAGATCCTCCGGGAGATTTTCTGACTCGTAACCACGGAACGGCTGTCCTGGGCATAATCAAATCCGGAGTCGATGGCTTTGGAGTTTCAGGGATTTCGTCGGCGGTCGAAGTCGGCATGGTTTCCTATTTAACCTACAATATAAGCGAAGCGATACTACTCGCCATTGAGCAATTGGACGCCGGCGATATCATATTAATCGAGATCAACGCGCCGGGTCCCAGGTATAATTTCGCGGTTCGCACCGACCAGCGGGGTTATGTTTGCGTAGAGTACTGGCAGGATATATTTGACGCTATCCAGTACGCCTGGGCTAAAGGAATTATAGTAGTCGAAGCGGCCGGGAACGGAGCTGAAAATCTCGATGATGCGCTTTATGAAAATCTTTTCGATACTACCGGGAGGAATTCCCATGCCATTATGGTAGGTGCAGGAGCTCCCCCCTCGGGAAATTTCGGAACGGATCGTTCCTGGCTCGATTTTTCCAATTATGGCGAGAGAGTAAACGTTCAGGGACATGGCCGCGAAGTCGTCACTACCGGTTACGGCGACTTGTTCAATGGCGGTGGCGATGAACGCCAGAATTATACCGGAGATTTTAACGGCACATCTTCGGCGGCGGCAATTGTCGCCGGAACAGTTGTATCCTTGCAGGGAATTTATAAAAACAAATTCAGTGGGGCCACACTGGACGCTGATAGGATGCGCGACGTCCTGATAGCAACCGGGTCACCTCAGCAGGGAATTACAACCCGGCATATAGGCCCTCGGCCGGACATACAGGCCGCAGATACGGTTCTGCCTCTACCTTATGATCTGACTGTAAATCCCTATTATATAGATACGGCTGCTACCGATCAAACGGTTTTGAATATGTCGGTTCTGCTGGAGAATTTATCCGTTGATCAGGAGATTGATTTTACCGCCTCGGCTCAGCCCATGGGCGAAGATAATACTGCCGACTGGATTACTATTCAAAATTCATCAGGTACGGTTCTTGCCGAAGGTTCGGTTTCGCTTGATTTTGACCTCTCACCTGACATCGGCGACCAGACACTTGGGATGCTAAAAGGCCAAATACTGATTCAATTTGGACCTTCGGGGGAAGCGCACGATGATGAAATCCTGCTGCCGATTTTTCTCGAGGTTCTATGCGAAGACACAAGTTATGTGCCTGCGACGTATCCCGATAATACAGATGCCGAATACAACTGGATCAATATCGAAGCCATCGGATATATTGCTCCGTCGCATTTGTGGTACAATAATTATACATCGGTAGATATACTTGATGACGGTTCGTTCGGTCCGGTCGCGCTGGAATTTGATTTTCCCTTCTATGATACCGCTTATGGCGAGATTTATTTTGGCGCCAACGGAGCCGTTTCATTCACGGATGTCGATGTCAGTTTTGAAGGATTTTTCGATGATCTTGATATTCCCGGGGCGCCTTTTGAAACGGTGATATCACCCTTCTGGAACGATCTCAATATGGACCCAGGAATTGGCGGACATGGACGAGTATATTATTATCGTTCACCCGAGCGGGATACGTTCATTGTGCAATACAACAAAATCGGAAATTTCAATTCGCCCGACGATACATTGACTACCTTCCAGGTTATTCTGAGTAAAAACGGAAATATCAAGTTTCAATACAAGTCGGTCGGCACAACCGGCCTGGAACAAACCGCAACGATTGGTATCGCCGCCCGGGGCTGCTCGGCCACGCCTTATGTGATTCGGGGATTACCGGCGGAAAATATAATTGGTGACGGTACTGCCATTTTATTTGACTACACTCATACCATTTGGGAATTGTCGGGAGACGCCAATAACGATGGCGATGTCAACGTCGGCGACGCTGTCTTTATCATTAATTGGGTTTTCAAGGGCGGACCCAATCCGGTGCATCCCAAAGAAGCCGACGCCAACTGCGACGGCAACGGCAATATCGGCGACGCCGTGTATATGATTAATCATATTTTCAAAGGCGGCCCGGAGCCGTGCCTGTATGCATTATGAATTCAATTTGCGAAGAATTTAATTAGAATATAGTCTTCTTACAGAATTATCAGGCCCGAGGCGGCGGCAAGGTCGATGAAATAGCCTGGGAATATCCCCAATCCCAGAGAACCCAATCCGGTCAGTATTAGAACTATCACGAATAAGGGACTGAGAGTTAAATCCCTGACGGTAACATCGTCGCCCTCCGCTCTATCGAAGAAGGCCGCCTTGAGAGGACGCAGATAATAATAAACGGATATCAGGCTATTTATGACAGCGGCAACAACCAGCCATATCAGACCCGATTTAATCGCTGCCGAAAAGACATAGAATTTCCCCACGAATCCGGCCGTAGGCGGAAATCCAGCCAGCGAAAACATAAACAGCGCCAATAACACAGCCAGCCAGGGGTGTTTTGAGCTCAATCCCCGGAACGCTTGAATATCGTTTGATTTGGTTTTGTTTTCTATTAGCGTGATAATCGCGAAGGCGCCCATATTGAAAAAGCTGTAAGCCAGCAGGTAAAACAGCGCCGCCGAAACCGCATCATTGCTTCCCGCCGTCACCGCGACCAGTAAATACCCGGCATGAGCAATGGAACTATAAGCTAGCATCCGTTTGACATCGCTTTGCATCACCGCCAGAATATTACCGACCGTCATGGTCAGGAAAGCCAGCATCCAGAAGAGCGGGCCGTAAGTATCAAACACTCCCCAGAATCCGATCATAAATATGCGCAGCAAAGTCGCCACTCCGGCCGCCTTGGGGCCAATCGAGAAAAATGCCGTTATCGGCGTCGGAGCTCCCTGATATACATCGGGAACCCACATATGGAACGGAAACGACGCGATTTTGAAAGCGAAACCGATCAATACCATCGCCGCCCCGATCAGGAAATACATTGGGAATTGATGAATCGCGACGCCGGTCGACATATATATTTCGGCCAGATCGGTTGTCCCTGTACCGCCATACACCAATGCGATGCCATACAGGAAAAAGGCTGAAGCAAATGCTCCCATAAAGAAATACTTGGCAGCCGCTTCGTTTGAGCGCAGATTATCACGCAGGAAACCGGCCAATACATACAGCGGCAGCGACATTATCTCCAGGCCGATAAAGATGACCATCAAATCTGATGATGAGACCATGAACATCATACCGGTCGTCGATATCAAAAGCATGGCATAATACTCGGGGCGATCCAATCCCCGGCTTTTCAGGTAATCGCGCGAAAGCATCACCACCGAACCGCAGGTGAAGAGAAAAATGGCTTTGCAGAAGAGAGAGAAATTATCGCAGACAACCATGCCAAAATAAGCGGACTGAGGATTATTCCATGATTTGACAACAAACATCAAGGAAACTAAGACGGCTATTATTGACAACACGACTGAAAAAATTCTTTGCCGCATCAGGGGAATGAAAATCAAAAGAATAAAGGCCGCGGCAAGCAATGTTATTTCCGGCAGCAATATATTCAGATTAATGGCCGCGCTTAATTGCGACATAATATTTCTCTCCGTTGGCAAGGGACGCGGTTCACGACCGCATAAAGGCTAAAATCCTCAGCCTCCGCCCCAGCCTATTTTTACTTCACCGTTATCAATGATCACCGGCACAATCTTCTGACCGTTGGATAACTTTAATAATTCTTCCTGCGCCATAGGATTGTCAATGACATTTATATCCTCAAATTCAACGCCCCGGTCGTTGTAATTCTCTCTCGCCGCCGTGCAATAAGGACAACCGGGTTTGGTATACATTTTGACATTCGGCATTATTCACTCTCCCTGCTGGCTTCAATTGTCGTCTCAGAGACTACAATTTCATCATCAGTTAATTCACTATACGCTTCGTACGCGCTTCGACCCTTTTCGACGCGGGCGATAACGTCCTTAACCGCCGGTTCCAATAGAGTGAAAAACGGTTTGGGATAAATCCCTATCCAGAATATCATGACAACCAACGGTATCAGAACGATTTTCTCGCGCAGATCCAAATCCAGCAATTTCTCATTGGCCGGATTAGTCAACTTGCCAAAGAATACTCGCTGGTACATCCACAGCATATAACAGGCGGCAAAGATAACGCCCGAAGCGGCCAGAACCGCATACACCTTGTTATACGTCCAGGTGCCCAGAAGTATTAGAAACTCGCCAACGAATCCGTTAGTACCGGGAACGCCGATTGATGAAAGAAGAACTATCATGAAGAATGTCGAATATACGGGTAATCGATGCGCCAGACCGCCATATTCAGATATCAAACGGGTATGGCGGCGTTCATAAATCATCCCAACCAGGATAAACAAGGCTCCTGTCGATATGCCGTGATTTATCATCTGAATTATAGAGCCCTGCATGCCCTGCAGGTTCATCGCCATCATGCCCAGCATCACAAATCCCATATGCGATACTGAGGAATACGCAACCAAAGATTTGATATCTTTCTGAACCATGGCCACCAACGCGCCATAAATAATGCCTATCACAGCCAGAATAGAAATCAATGGCATAAACTCAAAAGTCGCAATCGGAAACAGCGGCAGACAAAAACGAATAAAGCCGTAGGTACCCATTTTCAAAAGAACTCCGGCCAGAATGACCGAACCGGCGGTGGGCGCTTCAACGTGAGCATCGGGAAGCCAGGTATGGAACGGCCACATAGGAACCTTTATTATAAAAGCCAGCCCAAAAGCGGCAAAGAGCCAGAACTGTAAATTCGCCGCCAAAGGCAGGGAGGTTATTTTTATCAAATCACAGGTATATTCGCCAAAAATATTATGATATTGGAAATAGATGACCAGTATCGCGACCAGCATAAGAAGCGACCCGATCATCGTAAAGAGAACAAATTTGATTGCGGCGTAAACGCGACGTTGCCCGCCCCAGATGCCTATCAGGAAATACATCGGAATCAGCATTACTTCCCAGAAGACATAAAACAAAAACAGATCCAGCGCGGCGAACACACCTAACATACCAGTCTCAAGAAGCAATATCAAAACATAAAATCCCTGATGGGAATGCTTAACGGCCTTAAACGCGGATAAAACCGCGATGGCCGTTAAAAATGTCGTCAGTAATATCAATAGCAGACTAATGCCATCAATGCCCAAATGATAACTAATTCCGAATTGTTCCACCCAGGGGACGTTTACTACAAACTGCATTCCGCTGGCGGCGTTGTCGAAACGTAACAGCAGGCACAGTGATGCGGCAAAAGTTAAAAGTGTAAAAAACAGCGTCGTGTGACGTATCGATACGTGGTGAGATTTGGGGATCAAAAGAAGTGCCAAAACTCCCAGTATCGGCAGGAAAGTAACGATTGTCAGTATCCAGCTATCCATTTCCTACCTCACCACCAAAAACCCGACTAACAAAACGGCCCCGATCAAAAAGGCCGCCATGTAACCACGCAAATTACCGGTTTGCATTTTCCGGAAATTATCGGATGCGTCACGAGTAATTTGTGCCAAACCGTCTGCGATGCCGTCGATAATCAGAACATCAAAAACCTTCCACAAGAACACCGAACCGTTGACAACCGGTCGGACAATCGACCAGCCGTAAAATTCATCGACCCAGTATTTATTCAGCAAAGCCTTATGTAGGCCGGAAAATGTTTCGCGCAATGAACCGGCTTTGGCGATATTCTTCCGATAAAAATACCACGCCAGGTATATTGAGATTAAGATCAAGACAATTGTTAAGGCCATCAAACCATATTCTAAAGAAGCATCTTGATGAACGTCGGCGCCCAGGGCATGCGAACCGTAACCGCCAATTACCGGTTCAAGAAATTTTTCAAAATGCGCGCCGCCGCCGAGAGCGAGCGGTATGCCAACCCAACCACCAATCACTGATAGAACCGCCAGAACCACAAGCGGCATTGTCATCACTTTGGGAGATTCATGCAAATGGTCGGCAGTATGCTGATCATACCGACCCTGCCCGAAAAACGTAAGATACAATAATCGGAACATATAGAATGCCGTCAAAACGGCAGTGATAACGCCGACCGCCCAGAAAATCCAATGGCCGTTACCTGACGAAAATGATTTCCACAAAATTTCATCTTTGGAAAAGAATCCGGAAAAACCGGGAATTCCGGCAATCGCCAAAGTCCCCATAAGAAACGTCAAATACGTAACCGGCAGATGTTTCTTGAGCCCGCCCATCTTGCGCATATCCTGCTCATTCGACATGGCATGGATAACCGAACCGGAACCGAGGAATAACACCGCCTTGAAAAACGCGTGAGTCATAAGATGAAAAATTCCGGCGGTAAAGGCCGCGACACCGCAGGCCATCATCATATATCCCAACTGGCTAACGGTTGAATAAGCCAAAACTCGCTTGATGTCATTTTGCGCCAGACCGATTGTAGCCGCCACAAACGCCGTCAAGCATCCGACAATCGCGACAACCAGCATTGTTGTTGGAGCCATCACAAACAGAAAATTCAAACGCACGAGCAAATACACTCCGGCGGTTACCATTGTCGCGGCATGAATCAAAGCCGAAACCGGAGTAGGACCTTCCATCGCGTCGGGCAACCAGATATACAAAGGAATCTGGGCCGATTTGCCGGTAGCGCCAAAGAACAATAGCAAAGTAGCCGCCGTAATCATCGCCCCGCCAATAGTGAAAACTTCAGCGGATACGTTTCGCATTTCAACAAAATCGAGCGTTCCGGCGATCCAGAAGATGATAAAACTTCCCAGAATAAACCCGATATCACCAATACGATTGACAATAAATGCTTTTTTGCCGGCATCGGAAGCCGATTTCTTATGGAACCAGAAACCGATTAACAAATAACTGCACAGCCCGACGCCTTCCCAACCGACGAATAGCAGGATCAAATTGTTTCCCAATACCAGCGTCAGCATCGAGAACATGAACAGGTTCAAGTATATAAAATATCTTTTAACGCCGGCGTCATGGGCCATGTAGCCGATAGAATAGACATGAATCAAAAAACCGACTCCGGTTACGACCAGAATCATCACCGCCGACAGAGGGTCCAAAAGAAAGGCGATATTAAGCTGCAACGAACCGACCGGAATCCATGAAAATAAAATTTGTTCAACTGTTCGTTGTGCCGGTTCAAAACCCAAAAGCTCAAAAAATAAAATAACCGAGGCAATAAATGATAATCCTACCGAACCGACAGCAAGACTTTGAACCGCTGTTTTTGACATTTTGTTATACAGCAGTCCGTTTATGAGCACCGCAAGTAACGGCAGGAGAGGAACTATGTATAAATAATCAAACATATTTACCATTTCATCAAATTAAGCGAATCGGAATTCACTGATTCCCGATTTCGGAACACGGCGATAATAATCGCCAGCCCGACCGCCGCCTCAGCCGCCGCGACCGCCATTACCAGAAAGACAAACACATGGCCATCCATATTTTGCAAATACCTCGAGAAAGCCATCAATGCCAGATTACCGGCGTTAAGCATAATCTCAATCGACATGAACATCACAATCAAATTGCGAGAAATCACCACTCCAATCACACCCACGACAAACAAAAAGGCGGAAAGTATTATATAATAATCAAGCGGTATCATCGCGAAAGCTCCTTTTTGGCCATTATAACCGCTCCGACAATCGCCGCCAATAACAATACCGAGGTCAATTCGAAAGGAAATACAAACTTGCCGTAAAGCAGTCGGGCTACTTCCGGTACCGAACCAAAATCTCCATCGGCGGCCGGTATCCCGGTTGACACGCCCATCGACACCCAGACCATCTCAGCCAAAAGAACCGCCCCGAAAACCCAGGCCATTGACTTTATGCCAGGGGAACTGTCCGGACCCAAATCGGCATACTTGATATTGAGCAACATGATAACAAATAAGAATAAAACCAAAATGGCTCCACCATAAACAAGCACCAAAAATGCGGCGATGAACAGACCCGACAGTTGAATATATAAAACCGACTGAGCCAAAAGCGACAGTATCAAATACAATACCGAACCCACCGGATTCCGGACTGTAATGACCATGACTGCCGAAGCCAGGGCGATAATCGCCGCGGCCGCGAACACAATCATTTCAACTGTCACAGACTAACCTCCAGGCCTAATTTAATAATGTTTCCGGACCCGCCGATGAATCGTTTTATACGGCCGATCCTTGCGGGGATGCCCAACCAGCATATCATCCTTGCTTCTAATAAACTTATCGCGCCGGTCATCCGCAAGCTCATATTCATGTCCGAGGAAAATCGCCTCCTCGGGACAAGCCTCCTCGCAAAATCCGCAAAAGATACAGCGGATAATATTTATCTCATAAACTTTGGCAAGCCGCTCGCCTTTATCATTTTCATCCGGCTCCATATAAATCGCGTCGGCCGGACAGGCCGCGGCGCATAAACCGCAGCAAACGCAGCGTTCGGTGCCGTCATCATATCGTTCCAAATAATGCAGTCCCCGGTATCGCGGGGCCATCTCCATTTTCTCACGGGGATATTTCCTGGTAACCGGCTTTTTAAACAGGTGCTTTATGGATGTGTACAACCCTACTGGCAGAGCAAAAACCGTCGTCTTGATTATGTCAATAAATGTTCGCCACATATTACCACAAGTACATTACTATTCCCGTTACCAAAACATTCAAAAGGGCAATGGGGAAGAACACCTTCCAGCCCAATTCCATTAGCTGATCATAGCGAACGCGCGGGAACGTCGCTCGAATCCAGATATACATCGCCATGAAGAAAATCACCTTGGCTACCAACCACCACGGGCCCGGCCAGAATGGGCCGTTCCAGCCGCCAAAGAAAATAGTCACCACTACTGCCGCGGCTGTCAACATATTGGCGTATTCGCCAATGAAGAACATCGAAAATCGCATCGACGAATATTCGGTGAGGTACCCTCCGACCAATTCAGATTCCGCCTCCGCCATATCAAACGGCGACCGATTTGTTTCCGCGATAGCGCAAATCCAGAAAATCAAAAAGGCTACCGGATTCTTAAATACATACCAATCCCATACCGATGCCTGCTGAGCAACGATTTCCTTAAGAGAAAAAGTACCGGCCATCATCACGATCGGAACCAACGCCAGTCCGTACGAAACCTCATAAGAAATCATCTGGGCCGAGGAACGAATCCCTCCCAGGAGAGAGTATTTCGAGCCCGAGGCCCAACCGCCGAGGGCGATTCCATAAACGCCCAGAGAAGTCGTCGCCAGAATAAAAAGAATCCCGATATTTAAATCCGAAATCGTAAGCGGAATGGTATATCCAAAAAGTTCGATCGGTTCCCCGATTGGCACCACGGCAAAAGCCAGAAATCCCGGGACAAAGGCGATAAGCGGCGCAATAGCATGAATCGTCCGCTCCGCCCGACTGAGCACCAGATCTTCTTTAAATAGAAGTTTCAAACCGTCGGCCAGCGGCTGTAGCAGTCCGAACGGCCCAACATAAGTCGGTCCCATACGATGCTGAATATGGCCGAGCAGTTTGCGTTCCAGCCAGGTGGAGTACGCGACACCGATCATAACAGCCAAAAATATCACAATCACTTTGGCCGTTATTATAGCTACAAACGTTAAATCAGCCATTATTTATCGTCCAGTTTTTCTAATTTTACCCAACCGCCGCCTTTTTTGGACATCAATGTATTAACCTCGGTCGCGGCAAAATTATTTGGGATAAACAAAACATCGCCTTCAAAATATTCAGATAAACGCGCCCTGAGAACCAACTTTCCGGATGATGATTCTACTCTAACCAACGAGCCTTCTACAATACCCAGCTTTTCGGCCAGGTTGGGAGATATTTCCAAATAAAGCTCGGATGTAAACCTCATCAGCGAAGGGCAATGTTCGGTGTAATACCCGAAATGGTGCAAATCATTGCCGATATATAATCTATAAGGATATTCTCCATGCTCCTGTATCTGATGCTGTTCGACCGCGTAAAATTTATTTATATCTCGAGCCGTACGCTGATAACCATTGATAATCTCAAGAGTTTCCGCCCGTAATTCATCGTCATTATCCAGACTAAGTTCGATATCCATCGCGCGGGCAATTAATCTAATTATTTCGATTCCGGTTTTTATGCCATGTTCAGGCGCGAGAGCCTGATAAAACTTTTGATATCTTCCCTCAAGATTCAAATAAGAGCCTTCCTGTTCCGACCACCCGGCCAGTGGCAAAACGACATCAGCTTTGGCGCTCGCCGCCGTTTCAAACAAATCGGCAACAACCAGAAAATCAAGCTTATCCAGGGCAGCATTGACGAAATTACCATCAGGATATCGCATGGCCGGATTAGCGCCCATGATAAAAATCGCGTCGATTTCTTCATCTAAGGACCGATTGAATATTTGAGATGTATTGGCTCCGTCTGATTCCGGTAATTTTTCGCCCCATTTATCAGCCAGCAAACCGGCTTGAGATTCAGATAGATTGGGGCGTATTCCCAAACGAGCGGCTCCCATCGAGTTGGCATTTGAAGCTAATATTGCCGCCTTTTCATCGCTTACACCCAAAAGGTTGGCCAGATTGTACAAGGCATTGGCGAAGCGATGCCGCTTAGGAGATTTGGCAATAAAGTCACCGCCCAGAATAAATAAATTCTCAGATTCAGAAAGCGCCTGAGCCAGATTCACGAATCTAACTTCATCGATTCCGCACAATTTCGCCGACTCGGCTAATGATGCCGGACCAAGCATCTTTTTTACTTCCGCGACTTTTTCTTCCCCGATATCCATGTAAAGCTTATTGTCTATTACAGCGTGGATAATTCCCGCCAGAAAGGCTGTTTCCGTATCAGGCTTATAGATCAACTCATCAATTGAGATATCGGCCGATTTTGTTTCATGGGGATTAGCCGTATAAACTCTGGCCCCGTTCTTTCGATACGCTTTTCGCAGTCTCAGATTAACCGCCGGATGCTCTTTTATAAAATTACTGGCGAAAACAAATACCGTATCGGCCTTCTCCAAATCAGCTATTTTAAACGGAGCGCAGAATAAGCTATCATAAGCTTCATTTTCATTGTCGTGCTTCAATTCCGCATATTCGAGCCGGTAATCAAGAGAGTTGGAATGCAGTTTACCACGCAAAAATTTATTGAAGAGATAGCAGGTTTCATTGGATTGATTCCCGCCTACCAGCCCCGCGATGCAAACACTACCTTTAGATTCTTTAATTTCCTTAAACCGCCGCGCGATTAGCCCGATGGCCTCATCCCATGAGGCCTCCACCTGCTTACCTTCTTTTTTGATCAGCGGCTTTTTCAAGCGGTCGGGACTACTAACATATTGATAACCGTAACGGGCAACGTTGCAAATCCAGCCTTCATCAACATCATCATTGCGCCGCGAAGTTGCCCGGAAAAGCTGACGATGATCATACCAGAGCGTGATATTTTGTCCGTCGGCGTCATGACTGCAAATCGAATCGGCCTGTTCGGTCTTCCATACTCTGACTTTGTAACGCCAATCGGTATTGGTCAGCGCGCCCACGGGGCAAATCTCAACCACATTTCCCGAATAAAAATTGTCTATCTGTTCCCCCGGAGGCGTATCGATGATTGTATGATGGCCTCGTTCATAAGCGCCGAGATCGTATTCTCCGGCGATTTCCTTGTTAAAACGAACGCATTTATAACAAGTGACACAGCGATCCATGTTGCGGATGATTTCCGGACCGATCCGTTTATCATCAAAAGTCGGCATTGTCTTATCGTCACGAACGCGAAGACGAGTAAAAGTCTGACGCGATTTATCGGTGCCGTATCGGAAAACATTATCCTGAAGATCGCATTCGCCGCCTTTGTCACAAGTCGGGCAATCAAGGGGGTGATTGAGAAGAAGAAATTCCAAAACGCCCCGGCGGGCTTTGATAATTTCGTCGGTATCGGTGCGGACAATCATATCCGGCATAACTTCAGTCGCACAGGCCACCGCCGGTTTGGGAAATTTTTCCACGGAAACCAGACACATCCGGCAGGCGCCGATCGATTCAAGCTTGGGATGCCAGCAAAAATACGGTATATCGATTCCAACCTGCTGAGCCGCCTCAAGAATCGTCGTTCCCCTGGCGACCGTTACTTGCTGACCGTCGAGAGTAAAAGTAACCTGATTGTTGTTCCCGTTTTCCGTCATTTTATTTACACAAACGGATAATCCGTTTTCACTTTACATTTTTTATGCTCAATGTGGTATTCAAACTCATCCCGGAAATGCTCGATAATCGACCTGGTCGGCATGACCGCCGCGTCACCCAGAGGACAAATCGTCCGACCTATAATATTTTCACAGATGTCCAGAATAAGCTCAATATCGCCTTTGCGGCCATCGCCGTTTTCAATCCGGTTAATAATTTGCTTCAACCAGACCGTACCTTCCCGGCATGGCGTACATCGACCGCATGATTCATGGGCGTAGAAATTCATTAGTTTCATAATCACCCAGACCATGCAGGCCCGGTCGTCTATAACAATTATTGCGCCCGAACCCAGCATAGAACCGGCCTCGGCCATTGACTCATAATCCAGAGGCGTATCTATCTGGTCGGGCATTAAAAGAGGCGTCGATGAACCGCCCGGGATTATCGCTTTCAATTTTCTGCTATCCTGAATACCACCGCCCAGATCGTTTATAATGTAAGACAGAGGCGTTCCCAGATCGACTTCGTAATTTCCGGGACGATTTACATTTCCCGATAATGAGAATATCTTGGTACCCGGCGATTTTTCCGTCCCGTGCGAACGATACCATTCCACGCCGTTGTTGAAGATGCTCGGAAGACTGGCCAGCGTCTCGACGTTATTGACGACGGTAGGACAGCCATAAAGACCTTTGACGGCCGGGAACGGAGGACGGATGCGGGAATTGCCCCGCCTTCCCTCAAGCGACGACAATAGAGACGTTTCTTCACCGCAAATATAAGCCCCGCCTCCAGTATGCACGACAATATCTAAATCGTAGCCGGAGTCAAAAATATTTTTGCCGAGGTATCCTTTTTCGTATGCTTCGTTAACGGCCAGTTCGACACGATAGGCAGGATAAACAAATTCGCCCCGGACATAAACGAAGGCATGATGACAATTGATAGCATACGACGCGATCATGATGCCTTCAATAATCATATGCGGATCGCGTTCCATCAATACCCGGTCTTTGCACGTTCCCGGTTCCGACTCGTCGGCATTACAGCACAGATAGATCGGCTTACCGGTATTCTGGGGCACAAATCCCCATTTCAATCCGGCCGGGAATCCGGCCCCGCCTCGTCCCCGTACTCCCGATTGTTTGGTCGTCTCAATGACCTGCTCTGGGGTAAAATCTTTGAATACTTTCTGAATGGCCCGATAGCCGCCATTCTTGATATAATTTTCGATGCGGTACTGTTCCGGTTCATCGATATATTTGAAAAGGACTTTTTCCATATCAATCACCGTCCTTTTCCGCCTGAGCATGCAAATCAGCCAAAATCTTGTCTATTTTTCCCCGTGTCAAATCTTCATAGTAGGTATCCCAGACCTGCATCATCGGGGCCGCTGAACAACCGCCCAGACATTCCACCGAAATCAGGGTAAACATATTATCAGGGGTAGTTTCACCCATACCAATTCCAAGTTTTTCCTGCAGATATTCAAGCATATTATCCGCTCCGCGCAGGGAGCAGGAAATATTATGGCATACCTGTATCAAATACCGGCCGACTTCTTTCTTGGGGAACATGGTATAAAAAGTAGCAGCCTCAGCGATTTCGACATACGGAATATTTATTATTTTTGAAATCTCTCGATAAATTTTATCGTTGAGATGCCCGGTTTGCTTATAGGCCGCTGTCAGAGCCGGTAATATTGCCGAACGACGCGAAGGATAACGCACCATGCGTGTTTTAATTTCCTGTATGGTGGTGTCGTTCAAAATCATCGATCCACCTCACCCAGTACAATATCAATCGAACCGATACAGGTTATGACGTCAGCGACAAGAGCCCCCCGAACCATCGGCTCCAGGGCCTGCAAGTTAATAAACGATGGCGGTCGGACTCGCATCCGATACGGCTTGGCGGAACCATCCGATACCATATAGAAACCCAATTCACCTTTGGGAGACTCAATTGCCTGATAGTAAGAACCGGCCGGAACCTTAAAACCTTCGGTGATAATTTTGAAATGATAAATCAGGGCTTCCATCTCTGTCAGGACTTTGGGCTTGGGCGGTAAGACCACGCCGGGAACATCAGCGCAATAGGGACCTTCCGGCATGCCGTCCAGAGCCTGCTTGATTATTTTTAATGATTGCCTCATCTCTTCTATCCGGATTAAATAACGGTCATAACAATCGCCGTTTTTGCCCAGGGGAACGTCAAAATCAAATTTTTCATAGCCCGAATACGGCTGAGCCTTGCGAACATCATAATTGACCCCGGTCGAGCGCAGAAGCGGCCCGGTGAGGGATAAATCAAGAGCCTCTTCGGCCGTGAGAGTGCCGATTCCGGTCAGTCTCTTTATCCAGATTCGGTTTTTCGAGAGAAGCCTCTCATAATCTTTTAATTTTTCCGGAAATATTTTCAGGATCTTTTTAATTTTCTCATCAAAATCAAGAGGCAAATCATACGCCAGACCGCCGATCCGGAAATAGGTGGACATCATCCGCTGTCCGGATACCGCTTCATATACATCCATAATGAGTTCGCGTTCGCGGAAAGTATAAAGCAGCATCGACATGGCCCCGACGTCGAGAGCGTGCGTGCCGAGCCAGACAATATGGCTATTGAGGCGGGTTATTTCCGAAAGAAGGACCCGGGCGAATTTTACTTTTTCCGGGACCTCAATGCCCAATAGCTTTTCAACCGCCAAAACGAAACCAAGATTATTTGACATCGGCGATAGATAATCCATGCGATCAGTCATTGGGATTACTTTATAATACAGCTTGCTTTCAGCCGTTTTCTCTATACCGGTATGCAAATAACCAAGATGAGGTGTCGCCTTTATAATAGTTTCACCGTCGAGTTCCAATACAACACGCAGGACGCCGTGAGTCGCGGGGTGTTGCGGCCCGAGATTAATCGTCATCGTTTTTTCGGAAGCGACGGCGCTCATTTAATAATCTCCGGCGGTTTATTTTTATTGTGACTGAAATGAGGCATTTCATAAGTCAATGGAAAATCTTTACGATGCGGCCAGTCTTCGAATCCTTCGGGCGTCAATATTCGTCTGAGATCGGGGTGTCCTTCAAAGACAATCCCCAGCATATCGTAGACTTCCCGCTCCAGCCAATCGGCCCCGGGATAAAGCGGCTGAATCGACCGAATCTTGGGCTCATTCACATCGGGCAGCGTTGTGCGAATTAATACCCGGGTATTGTTCCGGAAGGAATAAAAGACATATACAATTTCGTACCGCATCTCGGAGCAATCGATCCAGTCAACCCCGCAAATATCAGAGACGGTCTCAAATCCGCATTTTTCGTTGTCTTTTAAAAACTGAGCGATATTAAATATCAGGTTATTTTCAACAAATATAGAGAGCTGACCGAAAGTTCTTTCGTGCCCGGAAATGGAATCGCCAAATTGCTCTTTCAGCGCGTCCAGTACTTCTTTTTCTTTTTGAGTCAGCTCATCCCGATTCATTTTAATCTATCCGATAAATATATAAATTTAATATCAGGCCGCCCCTTTTTTATCTTTTAGCGACTCTTTCATGACCTTCTGGTGTAATTTCATAATGCCGTCAATTAGCTGTTCGGGACGCGGCGGACAACCGGGGATATAAATATCAACCGGGATTATCCGATCGACTCCCTGCAATATCGCGTAATTGTTGAAGACTCCCCCGCAAGAAGCGCAGGCACCCATCGATATAACCCATTTGGGATTAGGCATTTGATCATAAAGACGCTTAATTACCGGCGCCATTTTAATGGAAACTCGTCCCGAGACAATCATTAAATCAGCCTGGCGCGGCGATGGCCGCAAAACTTCCATTCCAAAACGGGAGAGATCATAATGAGAGGCGAATGTCGATATCATTTCGATGGCGCAACAGGCCAATCCAAATCCAAAGGGCCACATTGATGATTTGCGCGACCAGTTGACAAAGAAATCAACCGTAGATAGTATGATCCCATCCGGGATTTTTTCTTCTAATCCCACTTCAAAGCTCCTGCCCTCAGGACATAAATATAACCGACCAGCAAAATAGCAATAAAGACAGCCATCTCTATAAGTCCAAACAAAGCCAGTTCATCGTAGATTACCGCCCAGGGATATAAAAACACTACTTCCAGGTCAAAAATGATGAAGAGAATGGCAATCATATAAAATTTTACGGAAAATCTCTCTTTGGTGTCACCGGTCGGGGCGATTCCGCTCTCATACGGCTCAGCCTTAAATTCGCCTTTGGATCTTTTACCAACAATAATTGATAGAATAAACATCGCCGCCGCGGCGCCGCTTGCCAGGAGAAGTAAAACCAGTATCGGGTAGAAGATTTCAAACATTTACATCCGTCCCAAATAGTTGACCGCCATAGTAATAACATTACGCAATTGTGTCAATAAGTATTTAGAATTATTGAGTGATGCTTTGCATATGCGATTTTCGTTGAGTAACCCGCCCAAATCATAATTATATCATTTTCAATGCTTTAGGGCAATTATGAAGGGCCATGATATAATTTTGAGGATGCCGTCGGTTAAGAAATAACCCTGATGTGATTGGTAAATATCCAGCCTTTGCGGCCACGATACACTTCCACGCGATAAGTGCCCGTTTTGCTCAAATTGAATTCTATTTCGCGGGATTGGGATTCAAATAATGGATTGCCGTTATGAATAATTTTTATCTTTCTTTTAGTCGGCGCCGATATCCTTGCCTTTGTCTTGCTGTCGAGCCTGATGGTACCGCCCATTATCACCGATTCTTCGGCGTTTGAGATATCGAAACTGAATTGACCGGCGTCTCCCCAGCGGTAATTTGACATAAATACTCGGCCTTCCCGAATAGCTCCGTAAACCTGCTTTTTTGCGGTTATGAAATCTTTAGACAGCGGCTCCGGCAAGACCAAGTGCGAACGGAGAGTCTTAAATTGAACTTTATACGGGAAAATTGTCAATTTCAAAGGCCCGGCGCGATACAAGAATCCATGGGCGTCAACTGAGGCAATGCCGACTACTTTGCGCTTAGAAGTGAGCTCATCCCATTTGCGCAGAATTCTATCGGTGGGAGAACGCAAAAATTTTCGGGGAGAGAAAACCATTCGAAGCTGATTATAAAATTTGAGATTTTCCATCCATTCCGACATCTGATTCCAGATTTCAATGCCGTCAAACCGCGTTACCGACCAATCGGTCCAGGGATAAGATCGAAACCTGGCGTCGCGCCCTCTGATTTCATCAGGATGCGCCATTATCCCGATAGCTCCCTTATCCGCCGCCGCGGTAACATACTCAGCCGCTGCCCAGGTCGCCGGAAAAACTTCGTCATTATCAAATATCAAATAATGATTACAGTCATCGGTATCGTTGTGCTCGTACCCGATAAGAGCCAAAACACCGTCATAAAATCTCTCGCGACCATCGTGCAATGATTGCAAAGTCATATGATCGGCAAAGATTATAAAATCGAGCCTGGCTTCCCGGGCGATGACCGCGATTTCCTCATGGGTTTTCGTCCCGTCCGAGTCGGTCGTATGCACATGAATAACGCCTGTTATAACATTCTGTCCCATAATACATTTACTCCAGGGTCAATA
This sequence comes from Candidatus Zixiibacteriota bacterium, assembly GCA_036480375.1. Classification (NCBI taxonomy): domain Bacteria; kingdom Pseudomonadati; phylum Candidatus Zixiibacteriota; species Candidatus Zixiibacteriota bacterium. The sequence goes on along the minus strand of JAZGGI010000045.1, from coordinate 3,837 downwards.
CGACCGCCCAATAATAATCCTTAAAAATAAATCGGCGCACTTTCCCCCACTGTTCAAAAATCCGGAGTAATTCCTCATTATCAAAATAATTCTTGAGAATCATATATTTTTTCCCGTTTTCGAGTTTTCTCAATTTATACGAATTTATCTTCTCCTTATCCCAGATTAATTCCTTTTCCATCTCGCAAATCAAATTATTATCGCATATAAACGCCGGCGATCCGGCGGGTATAATATTTTTGATTGTTTCCCGGAGCGTATCGCTATCCTGCCTCTTTACATGTGATAAAACGTAGGTCATCAAAAGCCCGTCGAATTGTTTGTCTATCTCCGGAATTTTCCGCCAATCACCGGGAATAAATTCAACCGGGCAATTGTATTCCTTTTTGCCGGCTTCATCAAGCGTCGCCTGATTGATGTCAATTCCCGTTATCTCGCGCGCCTGTTCTGATATTATCCTCGTCCAGAAACCGGTCCCGCAGGCAATGTCAAGTACCGACAGCTTCGAGAGAACACCCTGAGACAAGCCATACAGGTCTTTTAATTCCGCCTGGCGCATTGGGTTATCGCGGTAGTAAATCTTATCGTATTCCGCTGCCCGCTTTTGATAATATTCTATCGTTTGATCACGCATCGTTTTTTCTTTCGGCCAGAGGAACTTTTCTAAAGATGTACAATCCAAATGCCATCATCACCGCCAGGGATAATACGGCCAGCCGATAAGGTAGCTTCGTCGCCGCGGCATCGGATAATTCAAACGACTCGGCAATGACCTGACCAATGAAAAAGTCCTGAGAAAACAAATAAACGACCGCACCCCAGACCATTGGTCCGCAGATTGCCGCCGCCCGACCGGAAATTGAGAACAAACCGAAAAATTCACCCAGTTTTTCCCGGGGCGAAAGAAGAATCAACAGCGGCCTCGACACGGCCCAGACCCCGCCCAACAACACCCCGACGATCGGCCCCGATATCCAGAAAATTGCGGGAATGCTGTTAACTGAAAAAACCACAAGCGTAATTATCCACCCGCCCACGATAAAGGACAATACTTTCCTGGGGTGAATTCTATCGGCCATAAGCCCGAATATATAGGCTCCTATCGTTGCGAACACCGTTGAGATTATCATAAATATGGCTTTCTCGCTGTCACCCATACCCAAAACCCGATCAATAAATACGGCCATAAAGATAATCACGGTTGCGATGGCGTCTTCGAAAAAATAGTCGGAAATTAGAAATCGCAGTAATCCGGGGTACTTTTTTGTCGAAGTAAGCGATTTCCAAACATTTTTATAGGCAGTTAAAAGACCAGGGTCGCCGATTGAATTATTGTTATTAATAAATCCTGATCGCGGCTTTTCACGAACAAAGAGAAAAATCGGAATAGCGAATATGGCGAAATATATCGCTGTTGGCATGAACGCCGCTGATTTTCCCCCAGCTGACATAAAGGGAATGTCAAGACCGAATAATGAGCCGGTCACAAACGGCAATACCAGTATCATACCAACTATGGAACCGAGATAACCCAGGGCGACTCCAAAGCCCGATACCTTGCCAACATTTCCGCTATTGGATACCGAATCCAGAAGAGCGTTATAAAAAACTATACCGCCTTCAAAGAAGAAATTGGAGAGCATAAAAAAGAAAAGAATAAGAAAAATCGCTGATACCGGAGTCAGAGAAAACGCGAATACCGAGATGACCGCCCCGAAAGTGAAAACTGCCAGTAAAATCAGTTTCTTCTGGGGAGTCTTATTAGATGAGCGGGAGGGTCTGTCGGAGAAATAGCCAAATGCCGGCATAAGTATCGCCGAAGCAAGCATTGATACCGAATATGCCGCAGAGTAATAAATATCCTTATATCCCATATCGACGATCAGCCAGCCGGCGAAATAAAGCGAGAGGATATTCATGGAATAAATAGTATTGGCGAAATCGTATAACGCCCAGGAAATGACATCTTTTCTGACAATATCGCGAAAGCCTGACATATGTTGATTAGTATAGCATTTGAGGGTCGAAAGGTCAAAGGAGGAATTTTTAATTGAGATTAGATAATTCAAGACGGCCTGCCCAATGCAACATTTTTGGGTCAAATCCGTCAAATAATATAGGTACAATTTCTTTTTTCGGATGGGAGTTAAAGATGAAAAAGACATTAATTTTTCTTTCCGTCTTCATGTTTATCATTACAATTCCGACCCTTGCCGGCCATAGACATTACAATTATTCGATACTGGACGGGCATACATTTACAATGGATGATATAGAGGTTGATCTCGATGATGATGGCATCATCTTGTACTATGAATATACCGACGATGAGGTCGAAATAACTGAAAACTACGAACTTATCATTAACGATGAAAAGATCGAGCTAAATGCCGAGCAAGGGGAACTCGTAAGGGAATACCATACTTTAGTTTATGATATTATCGAGGAGGCCGTCCAAATCGGGATTGAGGGAGGAAAAATCGGCCTGGCCGGAGCCGGGATGGGTTTGAAAGCTATCGGCGGCGTTTTTAAACTCCTGCTGACCAGTTATGATGAAGAAGACCTTGAAGATGAGATGGAAAGGGAAGAGAGGAAATTAGAGAAGCGCGCTGAAAAGCTCGAAGATAGGGCCGATGAACTTGAAGAAAAAGTTGAGGATATGGAAGACGCTTTTGATGAGATGTTTGAAACCATACCTGAACTTCGCGAATTGGATTGGGATTAAACACATTTCTGGCGAACATTTATATAAAACCGGCCGTCAATGGCCGGTTTTTTTTATGCACAAATTTAAGATTTACAGGCAACCTTACCCGTCCAAAAGTCGTCTATTATATAGTAGGTAGCAGGCAAAAGGTACTATAGTTGAGGAGTCTTATCATGAAAAAGTTATTGATTTTCATACTGGCGGGTTTACTGGCGGTTCCGATACTGGCCGACTCAAATAAGAAAAAATATAAAAAGTACAATAAGAAACGCTATTCAAGAATTGACCGAGATTATAAATTCGACAAAGATTTTGATTTCGACTTCGACTTCGACTTTGATTTTGATCATGATCATAATTACCGTCACGGTATTTATCATCATAACAACCTCACCATTGATTTTGAAGATGACATTTTAATTCTCTATAATCATGATATGGATGACGAGGTTGAGATAACTGAGGACCATGAGTTATTCATAAACGGAGACAGAATTAAAACCGACGCCAAAGCAAAACCGCTTTTAGAGAAGTATTACAAGCAAGCGCGAGAAGTAGCCGAGATTGGCGAAAAAATGGGAGAAATCGGCGGCGTTATGGGCCGTTACGGCGGCGAAATGGGAAAAATCGGCGCCATAATAGGCACGCAGGCCAGTCTACAGGCGGTCCTTAGTCTGCGTAGTAGCCTTGGCGGTCTTTATTTGGACGATGATGACTGGGATGACTATGAAGACGCTCTTGAAGATTATGAAGACGAATTGGAAGAGATGGAAGACGAGCTCGAAGATTATGAAGATGAAATGGAAGAGCTGAGCGATAAACTGGAAGAATACGGCGACGATCTCGAAGAAATTAGCGATGAACTCGAGGATAAAGTTGATGATATGGAAGATACTTTTGACGAGTTATGTGAAATTATCCCCGAATTAGACGATTTGGATTGGTAATAGATTTGTAAAAGCACACTTTTTTGTACCTTTCGACACGCAATAAAAAAATCGGGGGCACTGTCAGGAATTTTGTGTAAACAGTTAATTTGTTTTTTCAAATCTTCGGTACTCTTTCGCCAAATCGTATCGCAAATTGATGGACTGCCAGCGACCAGTTCCTAATCGGCATGGTCCATTTTT
>JAZGGI010000044.1 GCA_036480375.1 Candidatus Zixiibacteriota bacterium | reverse complement strand
GGTTATGAGCCAGCTCAAACGTCCGAACAACAGAAAGCACCAGACACGCGGCCATGGCAGTATAATCAGACCAATAGAAATCCGGCCCCCGCCGGTTTTCCCTTATTTTCTGCTGTTTTGGCTAATTATGTTAGAAAAATGTTAGACAGAGGTGCATGTAAGCCGTGGAGTAGGTGATCTCCAATATCCTTTATAACAAGAATTGTCTGGGCAAATCGACAAAATTGTTTATATTTTTTAGTAATAGGGTTTTAACAATTATCGGAGGTAATTATGAAAAGTCATCACCTGTGTTTAGCGTTCATTATAATTTTATTGGGGATAGGTAATATTGTCAGCGCTCAGCATTATAAAGATTGGACCGAATATGAGTGGCGTCCATTTGGCGAAAAGAAATATGAGTTACAGAAGGACTACACTATAAGTCTGCCTGAGTATTTTATTAATCCGATGAAGTATCCAGACCCGTATAAGGGACTTGGCGATTTTCTTTACAATTGGTCAAAAGATAGTCTTCCAATCTGTGATTGGGATTTTGTTCGCATCGAAGAGGGCGGGATTCTAACCGTAAAAAAAGGATTCCGATGGGACGGACCCTCATATCCAAAAATTACGGGGAGGGGGCACAGTTACTTCAATTTCCGCTCATCCATGATACATGACGCGCTTTATGATATGATGCGGATGGATTACCTGGAGCCGGACACGAATCATACGATATTGCCATTTCGAATTCCGTTTTATGGATATGTTTACCCCGACATTCATAGTTGGTCAGATAAAGGGGATTGTAACAGATTGATGACTGATATGATGATCTATATGATTGCGGTTGAGGATGGTCAGAAGGTTGACGGTAAGCAGAGCGCACAGCGGGATTTTGAAGTTATTCGATTTGGCGGAGCGCCTAATACATATAATGACGAGAAAATGGATGCCTGGAAATATCATGTGTCTGAATTGACTGCTTACGCAACCGATGGGCAAGTTGAACTGAATTGGAAGCAGGCAAATTATTCCGGTAAAGATCCTGATTTTGATGATCATTTCGCGCCATTTTTGGGATATTTAGTTTATAGGGACGGTAAAATGATAAAAATGCATTTGCCGTTTCTTCCGCCCTCGATTAATTCATATATGGATACTAATGTTGTCAATGGCGAGATTTATCGGTATAAGATAGTTCCATTTGAGATTAACAAGAACCAGTATGATTATACATCAGAAGAATATGCGGTACCGAATAGCGGGCCCGGAAATGCTCTGGTCCTTGACGGAGTTAACGATTATGTTGAAGCGAACAACCTATCTAATGACCTCGTCGGAAGGGCTGATTACGATAGCGTTTTAACAATGGAGGCCTGGGTTTATCCTGACGAACAAATAGGTAATACCAGATCAATGATACTTGCTTTTAATAAAATAGTAAATGATGTATTAGGAGGTAATTACAATCTTCTCTATTATGACGGAGATTCACATACATTTTGCTATTTTGACACTGATAATGATTTCGTTTGCGGTTCCGATCAGTTTCCGCCGGGCGATTGGTATCATGTAGCGCTGACTCTCGATGAAAACGATAACGGTTGTTTGTATGTTAATGGCGAGGAGCAGTTGACCTTCACGGCAACTATCAGACCGACATACGGCGCGAGATTCAGTATTGGCCAGGAATACGATTCTTCTCCATCAGATTTTTTTAGGGGCATGATAGATGAAGTTCGGATTTGGGGGGTGGCGAGAACTCAGAGTGAAATCCAGGCCGATATGTATCATCCATTGCGCGGCGATGAGTCCGGTTTGGTCGGTTTATGGCATTTTGATGAGAAGAGTAACTTCTTCACTTTAGGCGGTTTCCCGGCTGCAATGCCTATGAGGAAAGCTTTTGACGCCACCGTCAACGCTAATGACGGTTATCTCTCAGGCTATGAGTTTCATGAAGAACCTTTTGTGCCATCGTGTGCGATGGGAAATGAGGATTGCGACGATCCGGATGATCCTGTTTTTACAGATATTTATGTTGATATCAAGCCTGGTTCTTGTCCTAATCCGTTGAACGCAAAAGTGAATCATGGGAATGGTAATGGACCTGCTAAATCTGTTTTGCCTGTTGCTATTTTGGGAACCGAAGATTTTGATATTGCTGATATTAATCCGGAAACAATCTCTCTTGCCGGTGTCAGTCCAACCAGGTGGGATTATGAAGATGTTGCCACACCTTCCGATAAGACAGAAGACAGTTGTGCTTGTACTGAAGAAGCAGCTGATGGGTATGAAGATCTTACAATCAAATTCAATCGGCAGGATGTTATTGAAGCGATTAAGAACAGCGTTAAGGCATCACAAAATGATTCTACTGGAATAAAAATGTATCGTGATGAGATAAAAGTCAGATTAACTGCTGAATTGAATGACGGCACCTCTCTTCAAGGGTATGATTGTGTTTTATACATGACAAAGGGCGCCATAGAAATGCCAGCTCAAGTACAAGAGGGTGAGGCACACATCAATCTGGCGCTTTTAGGAAATCATCCTAACCCATTTAATCCGACCACTCGGATTAGCTTTGCTCTGCCTCAGACCGCGCATGTTCGCATCGATATATTTAATCTGCTGGGTCGGAGAGTAGAAACCCTCGTTGACCGTGGGTGTGAAGCAGGCTATCACTCAGTTGAATGGAACGCGTCGCATCTGGCGAGTGGTGTTTATCTCTATCGATTGCAGTCGGGTGACTTTATTGACACGAAGAAGATGTTATTCTTGAAATAGAACTTTCGACCAGAAGATTAAGAGGGACAGGTTAAGCTGACCTGTCCTTTTCTTTATACCATGAACCAGTATTTGTGAAATTTTATTAGAAAACTGTTAGAAAATCCGGTTTTCGAAGGAAATCCCACCCAAAAGGAAACCCCCGAAGTGGTTAAACTTCAGGGGCTTAAGTTTGGTAGCGGGAGCAGGATTTGAACCCCTGACAACCACATCACATGTGCTTCGGGTTATGAGCCTGTTCAATAGTCCAAACAGTAGAAAGCACCAGACACTAAGAGGCAATTACAGCCACAACTTAGTTTGAGCCTTTTGTCTGGTGTTTTCTCTTATTATCTCTTGTTTTGGCTCATTATGTTAGAAAAATGATAGAAAGGGTGTATATTAAGATAGACAGTAATCATACTGTTCGTATCTAAGTTCAAATGGGCTCGCACAATATTTGTGCAATATTTAATAAAAATAACTGAATCATTTTTATTTACACTGACACTATTTGTCACCCCTATTTGCTATTTTAATAAACAGCATTGATGATTGCATAAAGAAATTGAAAAGGAGAAGTACCATGGTTAAGTCTAAGAAAGAAACTCTGAAAAATCAAAATTTTATTCTCAACTGTATTCCTTCAATTAAACCTGAAGATGACTGGACTTTTCAAGATGCTGTTTCATCAGGATTAGTTGATGATTTACCAAGTATACCTTCATCAAAAGATCTTAGAGAAGATTGGTGGAAAATTCGTAATCAAGGAAGTACAGGTGCGTGTGTCGGCTTCGCTACTGCAGATGGTTTACTTAGATGGCACTTTATAACAAATGGCAAACTTTTAAAAAATGCTCAACCTTCTCCTCGTTTCATATGGATGGCTAATAAAGAAACTGATGAAATTACTAATTACCCCACAACATTTCTTGAAACAGCTGGGACTCAAACTAAACTAGCTTTAAAAGTAGCTCGTAATTATGGCTGTGTACTTGAAAAAGACTTACCAATGGACGGTAAATTATCAATGCTCAAACCAGCTGTATTTTTCTCCAGAGCGGCTAAATTACGCATAACGAGTTATCATAATTTAGGTAGAAATCTTACTACTTGGAAAATGTGGTTAGCTTTGGTAGGACCAATATTGACTAGATTAGGAGTTGATGCTACATGGGATAACGCAACGCAAACAAATGGACAATTGAAAATATATAAACCTAATACAGTTAGAGGCGGTCATGCAGTTGCTTTAGTTGGCTATACTTCTAAACATATTATTGTAAGAAATAGTTGGGGGACTAATTGGGGGAATAAAGGCTTTGCTTATGCCTCAAACGCCTACGCTAAAAAAGCTTTTACAGAAGCTTATGGACTTATTGTATAACAACACTCTACTATATTAAATATAATAACATAAGGAATAATATATGAAAGTATAAACTCTATTGATAACGTTCTGTTTTTTGGGTATATTTGGTTGTGCTCCCGAACTACCCAATCTAATAGTAGTAGAAGATGAAACTAAAATTGATTGTTCATCACAAATGGTAATCGTTACACTAAAAAATATTGGTAATAAAGATGCAGGAAATCATTTGACCTATTTAGAAATTAATGCAATAGATGCGAATGATGCCCAAAAACCTCAAACTCAATATTCTGCTGAAGTTCCTGCCATTGCAAAAGGAGATACATGGAATTCAGGTTCCATTCCATTTAGTAGTTTTTCATCTCCCCGCGGCTTGGATCTATCTACTCTTACAACATGCGATTTGGTAGTGAGAGTTGATGCAAAAAAAATGGTGAAAGAAAGCAACGAAGATGATAAATACTATACTACTGATAACTAAATAAGACTGACTTATTTTCTATTTCCACTGCCGGAATCTGACAGGTGTGTTTCTTATTTTGATGATTGGGATTACAGCGGTTCTATATGCTTCAGGAGGAAAAGCAGGTATGCGGTGAGGTTTGCAGTCTACTCGTGAGGCTTTTGCTGTTGACTCTTCGGTAAGTCAAATTACCGTGAAAACGAGTTGTCTTGTATCACGTTATATTAGAAAAAACCTCGAAAGGAGAAGATAAATGAACCTACCTAATTTGAAACGCGAAACCAGATATGGAATGCCGGCAGCAGACCAAATAATGTTTAACAGGTATTATGTGCTGGGGTATTCATATTATTTTCGTCAAGCAAAGTGGGCCCTGGAGATCGTAGATCCTGATAATCCCGGCCTGGATCGTTTGGATAACTTTCGTTCAGACTATCGAATTCCGGAGATGTTTCGCGCCGATCTTGTTGATTATGCTGGCTCCGGCTATGATCGTGGGCATCTTGTCGCCAGTGCTAATCAGAGAGAAACAGAATTACAAAATAGCGAAACATTCCTATTATCCAATATGTCACCTCAGAGACCTCAATTCAACAGAAACATCTGGAAAGAATTGGAATCTAAGGTCCGGGGTTTAGATGCGAAGTCAAAAATATTGGAAACTTATGTTATTTGTGGTCCCATTTTTTATTTTGATCAACCCGTCGAAAGTATAGGCGCTGATGACCCAAATGAAGTAACCATACCAATACCAAACGCATATTTTAAGTCTGTTTTGACTGAGAATAACAGAGGTGTTTTGCATATGTGGTCATTTGTAATGCCAAACGAAGAATCTAATCAATCATTAGATACGTTCTTGGTTCCGACCACACTTGTTGAAAAACTGGCCGGTATCAAGTTATGGGAACGTCTGACAGGTAAGAAAATCGATAGAGAAAAATCAAGGGTCCGCCGGATGTGGTAAAATTGCTCAGCCCCCATTTTTAGATGCATTAATAATAGCAAAGACTTACGGGGAACACAGTGTCTGGTGTGGCCATGATAACGCCGCGGGATGTGCATACCGGCAATACTGATAAAATTTTGCGGAAAAGGCAGGAGACATGGATGCCGCATATGCCCAACACCCGGAACGATTTGTAAACGGATAACCGAAATTAAAACCTTTAATCAAGGAGGTATGGATTGATAAGCTGCGTTCCACTGCCAGAGTCTGTCACCCCTGTATGCCATTATATAACGATGTGTTTTTGCATCTTTAGGCATTCATTAACAAATCGACCCGCGGCAAAACGGATTGTTAGACAGCCTTATAAAATCGTGACTAAACAATCATTGACCTGACATTACGATTGTCAAAGAGGAATGATAATTGAGAAATCAGAAACTAAATTAACTGTAACAATGGAGGTGTTTATGAAGCACTGGAAACCTAAGGGAAAACTTGTTAAGAAATTCAAGTTTTCACCATGGATTCTTGTCGTAACTACCTTGTTGTGCATGATCTTAGTTACATCATTGGGTTGGACACAAGATAGCACAAGGTTTGACTTGAGAGTTAAACTGAAGGGATTTACTTTTGATCCTCTCGACAGCATCCCAACTATCCCACGGGAGTTGAGATTGGAACTGCCGGCAATGGGTCCCTCATATCAGATAATACAATTCAAACGGCCGTTAACGCGTCAGCAGGTCGAAATGCTGAAAGAGAAATTCGGCCTTAAGATGGATCAATACATTTCCGGTTTTGCTTATCTGGAAAAAATAGAGGCGGCAACTATTGACAGTCTTAAAAAAACTGAGTTTTTCAGATGGAACGGTCCTTATCATCCGGCATATAGAATATCTCCAAGTATAGGCACATTAGAATTTCGCACACCGGAAAGGCGGGCCATGACTGATTTGATGTTAAGAGCCAAACTTTTCGATGATGCCGACACGACAGCCGTGAAAACAGCCATCCAAGGCTTGGGCGGCCATGATATAGTAATCATGGATGACCGTGCCATCAATGGCCCAATTCGCATTAATTTTCAATTACCATCACCGGACGATCTATTACAGATTGCTATTATTCCAGGTGTCAGATGGATAGAAGAAGTTCCCGAAAGCTTCCTGGATAACGGTAATACTGCCGGAACATTACAATCAGGAACACCTGGGACGACACCTATATGGGATCATGATATTCATGGTGAAGGTCAAATAATCGGCATAATGGATACGCGCGTTGATATTGCGCATTGTATGTTCGATGATCCGACTGATAACACGGTCCGTCCGGATCATCGCAAAGTAGTGGGCTATCATACCTCAATAACCACTTCCGGGGCAACACATGGAACTTTTGTGGCAGGTATTGCACTCGGCGATGACTCTAATAATTCCGCTACGGGCGCTAATAGAGGTAATGCCTGGGCCGCGCGATTGACCTATGATGAAAGTGGAGGAGGAGGTAGTCCAACCGTACTGGCTCGGCTTTATGGGGCCAGAAATGATGGAGCTCGAATTCATACTAACAGCTGGCATGATGAACCTACTCCACAATACGATCAAACAGCAGAAGACGTGGATCGTTTTATTTGGGACAATGAAGATCATGTAGTCCTGGGTTCTGCAGGCAATGTCGGCGAGGATATAGGTCCGCCGGGAACAGCCAAAAACGCAATCTGTGTGGGGGCCAGTGATGTAGATCCAAATGAGATGAATTTCGGTGATGGAAATCCTGGGCCAACACCAGCTCCGGACGGACGCCGTAAACCTGATCTTTTTGCCCCCGGTTGCGCTATTACTTCTGCTCAAAACGGTACAAACTGCACAATTACGATAGCTCAAAACATATATGGGTGGCCAACGCCTATTTGCGCCACAAGTTGGTCTACCCCGGCTGCGGCCGCCTGCGCCGCATTGGTCAGGCAATATTATACAGAGGGTTGGTATCCTTCGGGAACCAAACAGCCCCATCATGCCTTCACACCCTCCGGAGCGCTTATTAAAGCTACTCTTCTTAATTCCACCATTAATATGATCGGAATCGCCGGCTATCCAAGCGACGATGAAGGATGGGGTCTGATCAGACTTGAAAACTCGGTCTATTTTGACGGAGACAACCGTAATGTATGGGTTTGGGATGTTAGAAATAACATTGGTTTATACACCGGTGAATCCCATAATTATACTATCGAGGTTGTTAATAATATTACTCCCTTAAAAGTGACGCTGGTTTGGACTGAACCGCCTGCATCCTCAGGAAGTGCCAATCCTAATGTGAATGATTTAAACCTGACTATAATAGATCCCACGGGTATTACATATTTGGGTAATGATTTTGCTGCTGGTCAGTCGACTACCGGCGGCACGGCAGATGATGTTAACAATGTTGAACAGGTTTTATTAACCAACCCACCGGTTGGCGAATATACCATACAAATCGACGCACCCACGGTGAATCAGGGAAATCCTGGGCAGGGCTATGCCTTGGTTGCCTCAGCTGATACTCCCGAACCGCCGATTCCGACTGGCGACCAGAATACTTTGGTCGTCAGAGTCGCTCTCAGCGATATCATGGCGGGAGCGGCTCCGCCTCTGACTACCGTTCAGAATATTATGACCAATGTTGAAAACTATATCGAGGATATAAGTTATGACGTGGTTGATATTCAGCCTGATTATACCGAGGTATCCCTGAGTCAACCCAGCACGCACTATTATCATCCCAGCCGTAATGTCTTAATTGAGATGACCCAGGATGTTATTGACGAATTAATCGCCGCTGATCCCAACACTTTTGATAAAGGAACCGCAGCTACCAACGATGATATCGATCGTTTGATAATTGTCTTGAACGACCAAAACTTTACTGATGACTACGCTACTACCGGACCGTGGCCTTATGATCTTCCCGGTGGGCTTACCCGCCGTATCTCGGTTTCGGTCAATTCCATTTACAACGATCCGGACGAACGTTTTATGCATGCTCTGGGGCATCATTTCGGATTAATCGACTTATATCCCCATCCAGGCGTTACTTTTTCCACGCCACATGTGGATGAATGGGATAATATGGCTTTTCCCATAAACGGCAGCGATTGTATGGCATGGAATAAAGAACGGGCCACTTGGATTACCAGTCAGGGTTCAGATATTGAATACGTCCCCCGACCCGCCTCTGGAGGAGAAACACACCGAACAATTGGCATCAATTACGTATCAGGTCAAGATGTAAATGGCCAGGATATCAAAGCGATTGCCATTGGTATGACTGAGGGAGCGACAACGATTGAAGATGAGGATGTTTTTTATTTTGTCGAGGCCCGATCCACACACGTCGGTAATCCGGATGAAATACTTCCCGCAGAAGGTGTTCTTATTTATTATGTCAACGAAAATATTCGCCAAGGTGAAGGTCCGGTTATAATCAGGGATAACGAGCCCGGCACCACGACCCTTACCGATGCGGAATTGGCTATTGGCGAATCTTACACCGTCACTGGACGAGGATTGATCATTACCGTCAATAACGGTACCGGTGGGGCCGACCGCAACATTGATATTGACTATGATCCGCCGGAAACCGATAATGATGTTAGTATTACCGTCGGCGATCCCAGTTATACATCCCCTGATATTTGGATTGATTCCCAGAAAGACGGTTTTGATGAGGATAACGGCCGAACTCCGGTCGATCGCGGCGATAATCCGGTGACAGGGGAAACCAATCGAATTTATTATAGAATTCATAACCCCGGTCCGGGAGACGCCTATGACTTTTATCTTTATGCCAAAGTGTCCGAACCATATCATACCGCCGGCGGCTCAGCAGACTTTAATGTTGACGTTGACGAAGTATATTTCCCACAGTTTGCAACCGGAAGCACGCCTATTGTCGATTATGTCGAGTGGACGCCCGCGGCTGATTATGATCCGAGCACGGGCAAAATCAAAGCTCACTCCTGTGTTGAAGTAACTATTCCGAATGTGTTTAATGATGTCAATACGAATAACAACCGAGCTCAACAAAATCTGAATGAGGTTCCCAGTACTCAGGCCAGCCCCTATGAAAGTGTAACATATCGATTTAATTTTACCAATCCTGAAGATACTCGCGAACTGTTTTATTTCCGTGTGGAAGGCGTTCCGAATGGATGGACTTCGGTCTTGACCCCGAAAAAGGCCCATCTCAACGGCAAAGAACGAATAAGCTGCATTCTACAAATCACCCCGCCCATTGATGCTCCGGTTTGTACCGAACATAGATTTGAAGTTACCAGTTGGATGGTCAGAGGTCACACTCTTATTCCAGTCGGCGGTGGGACAGCTCAGGTTGATTTGAGAAATAGAACCGAAATTACTCTGGGCGCTCAAACACAAGAATGCAATTATAAAATCCTTAAATCCTTGGCGGCCGTAGTGCATGATCCCGTAGGCCGTGATACTTGTGAGATTATCAATATTCAGGGGTGTACCAATCCGCCTCGTCCATATGAAGAAATTATTATTCGTTATGAAGATCCTTCCGGGTATCCCATATACCGTACTGTGGTTACCGATGAATTCGGATGCTATTCCGATTTTTATGTCGTTGCCCAAGGAGGTAGTTGGGGTGTTTCAGCAGAATATCCTGGCAGCGATTGCGACGGTCCGGCTTTAGCATATGTTGATGATATCCAAATATCATTACCACGAACTTACGATCAAGATAATGACGGAAGACGTGATGAAGATGAGGTTCAAGGAGATATTAATGGAAACGGTATTCTTTGCATTTATGATCCGGATTGTGATGGTGACGGTATTCTAGATGGCAATGAACCTCTGGGAGATATTGATAACGACGGTCACAGAAATGATGCGGACAAGGATGCCGATGGAGATGGAATTATCGATGGTGACGATCCGGAACCATGGGGTCCAATACTATTCAAAAAAATCAGCCTCAGTCTCCATACCGGAACGGCGGTACCGACCGGTGGTTTTGCCAATGCGTATGACCCGGGTATAAACTTCATGCTTGATGCCGGCTATTGGTTTACACCGCAAATAGCCGTTATGGGATTTGTCGGTAAAAATGATTTCAAAGCCAAAAGCGCCTTGTATGATGATAACTATATAATTAATATTTCGGTTAACGGACGGTATTATCAGCCGTATCGATTGTTGCCGATGCCGCCCTGGTCGTATTATATCGGCGGCGGTCTCGGATATTATTTACCCGATATTGGTGACAACGAGTTCGGTTTCAATGTCGGCGCCGGGCTCAATCACGAAGTCAATCGGATGATTACGCTCGAGATCGGAGTTGATTATCACCAGACCTTTGACGATAATATCAAGTTTATTCATGCCCACGGAGGTGTGATTGTAAGGTTTTGAGATCGAAACGGGAACCAAGAACGAGCATTAACTTATTGATCGTTAGTGGATTATGATTGGTCAGTAATCTGGAAGTTTTGTTAGAAAACTGTTAGAAATTCCGGTTTCTGAAGGTTTTCCCCGAAAAAAAGAAGCCCCCGAAGTTATTGAACTTCAGGGGCTTAAATTTGGTAGCGGGAGCAGGATTTGAACCCCTGACAACCACATCACATGTGCTTCGGGTTATGAGCCTGTACAGAAGTCCAAACAGTAGAAAGCACCAGACACTAATAGGCAATAATAGCAACAACTTAGCTTGAGCCTTTTGTCTGGTGTTTTCTCTTATTATCTGGTGGTTTGGCTAATTATGTTAGAAAAATGTTAGAAAGAGGTGTATGTATTTTCGGTCATCTACATTGAAAATTAAGAGGAAGAAGCTGCAATTCAACATTGTTATTTCTGACACGTAAGAGCTCCAAGGGATCAATTGCCATTTTCAGAATTTTAAATTCGAACTTATTTGATTTATCTCCCGTATCATTAACCATATGATTACTAATCAAAACAAATGGTTCTTTCAGAATGAACTTACATTATCTGATAGCTGTGAAAAAACGGCGTTGTATGCTATTATGAAAAACCATCGCAATATATTATACGGAGGGTTATATAATGAAGTGCAATAAAACGCATCTTGTGATCGTAATCATAACGATTACGTTTTTGTGTTCTTTCAGTATTCATGCTCAGGAGTCCTGTAATGTCAATGATATTTCCGATGAATTGCCACTAGTACCTGGCTCTTGTACCATATTCTCTGCCTCATACGGGAATACTGCTTTGTTTGGGAATAATGAAGATTACAAGAAGATTGGATTATATTATTGGATCAGACCGCGGAGTGATACGACCTACGGAGGAGTGTACTTTGGTTTTGAAAACCATAATCCACAGGGTGGAGTCAATGAAAAAGGTCTAGCCTTTGACTATAATGCCCTGCCGGAGGCAAAACTAAATGATCATCCTGAACTTCCGAATCGCGGCGCAATTATGAGGAAGATTCAGGAAAACTGCGCTACTGTGAAAGAGGCAATTACCTTTGCCACAATGTACAATTGGGGAGGATCTATTAGCTATCAAATACACCTAGCCGATGCAACTGGCGACGCGGTTGTTATGAGCGCCGGCCTGGATGGCGAGCTCGCTTTTACAGGAAAGTTAGAAGGAGATGTGTACTTATTATCGACCAATTTCAATGTTGCTAATTTAGAGAATACATTTAGCGATGGCTATCCTTGCTGGAGGTATCTGCGGGCGGACAAAATGTTGAGGGAGATAAACTCCGAAGAGAATCTTACTTTAGATTATTTTAAGTATATTGCAAAGGCAACACATATAGAGAGCGGCTTGGGAAATACGCTTTATTCCTACATCATTGATCTCAAGCGATGCCTTATATATATATATTATTGGCACCAGTATGATGAGGTCGCTTTACTCAATGTCGCTGAAGAGATAGCCAAGGAAGCACCGCCTTTGCGTATTGAGAACCTCTTCTCTCCTAAAACAATAAAAAAGGCAGAAAATGAACTTCAGGATTATATAGAAAAGGGGATAGAATGAATCCGTGACCTTCGGATTATGAGCCTGTGCAGAAGTCCAAACAGTAGAAAGCACCAGACACTAAGAGGCAATAATAGCAACAACTTAGCTTGAGCCTTTTGTCTGGTGTTTTCTCTTATTATCTATAGTTTTAGCTAATTATGTTAGAAAATTGTTAGAAAATCCGGTATCTGAAGGAAATCCCACTCAAAACAAAATCCCCGAAGCTGTTGGACTTCAGGGGCTTAAATTTGGTAGCGGGGAGGGGATTTGAACCCCTGACCTTCGGGTTATGAGCCTGACGGTCATTTCAAATCAGAACTCCAGCTTATTCACCGCATCGGCCAAGTGATCCGGAGCAAGGTGCGCATATATCATAGTGGTCTGTATATCAGAATGCCCCATGAGCTTCTGTACTGTCGGTAAATCAACTCCGTTCATCACAAGCTGACTGGCAAACGTGTGACAAGGAGAATGGAGAGTTGTCAGTTTTTTTCAATACCAGCTTCCTCTCCAATCTTTATTAGTTTTTCCCGAAGCTTTGTCTTAATATGAACTACCTTCAACCTCCCCAACTCCCTCAAACTCATCCCGATAATATCCTCGCCGGCCATAATCCTCCCTGACTTTTGGGAACCTATTATAGCCTCTCATGAGGACATTTCTATTTTGCTAAAAATATGACATTATCACTTTGCCGGAACAGATGGTATTCAATTTTATAAAAAGGAATTAACAAAAAAGCGGGAATTATTTGGCCAGGCTGTATTCGGAACTTTGTTTATTGCTGTCCAGCAAACCCTTAATGAGACGAACCTGTCGATGCTGAATTTCTTCAAGAATCAGGTTTATTGTTCCAAATGTGGGATTAGTCCCGGTAATTACCGGAAACAGCTTGGTCGAGATGGGCGCAATTTCGACTTCGTAAGCAAAGCGTCCTATCGAACTCAATGAAAGAATCCGGTTGTCGGAGCGATTATTTTCGGCTTTTATTTTGTTGATGAGATTAATAAATGAACCGGAAACTCCCCGGTCGAGTTGATAATATCTCCAATTGGGGCCCGCGTCCTCAATCAAATTGGCATAGAGATTGGCCCTTGTCTTTTTGAGAAATGACGCGCTCTCCCAGAATTCAGCCAATTCGCCGCACTTTTTTATCGCTCCCTCATAATAGAGAGCCAGTTCTTCTTCAAACGCCTGAAGATTCTCATAAGCGTTGATGATTCTTTGTTTAGCGGTCAGCCCCATGCTAAGATTGTCGGCTAATTCATCAAATTAAGTTAACCGGAATGTTAGAAATTTTTTATACGCCAGAATTGAGATTGAGTTTATCCTGGTTGACGTAGGTTATTTTTCAAATTCTCGGCAGTAATATCAAAATGGGAGCAATTCCAAACCGGTTGGCCCATGGAAAACATTATCAATTGCGGGGATTGGTGGGTAATTTTGGTTCGTTCGGCGATATCCAGAGATAGCGGCCGGTCTTCCCGAACCAGGACAATCCAGAATTGAACCTCAGGTTCAGTCTCTATAGATTTTTCAAATTCAGCTAAAGCTACTCTTGATACTCCGCAGGCTGTCGAATGCTTCAGCAGAAAAACCGGCTGGGTCTGACTGGCTGCCAGTATCTTTTCATAGTCATCTATTGATTTATAGTTATTTATCATATCAATCCCTCACCGCATCTTGCGTTAAGTATTAAACTCCGGTTTATATATACAAGTTCCGGTATGAAAACAATGATTGTTTTTGAAGGCAGGAATATCTATATTTTTATAAATGTTGCGTGCTAAGCCGTATCTTATTTGAAAACCAGGGGAGAGAGTGGAAAAAGCAGGTAGGGAATTATGGATAAAACAAGATATAGAATAAGGGAAAAAAGTCGGTTGTCGCCCTTTGTGTTTACATTTTTATTGTTAGTGGTGTTTTTGTCTTTTTTCCAATTCGAAGAAGCGGCGGCGAATAACACCGGTCGAGCTCTTCGGGCACAGGTTGATATGCCGATCGGGCCGATTGCTTTGCGCATAATCGAGGGCGCCCTTGAACAGGCCATTGAGAACGACGATGATATTATCATCTTTGAGCTGAACACTCCCGGTGGATTGGATGCGTCAATGAGACCGATCTGCCGCAAGCTTCTAAACGCCGATATTCCAACGGTAGTTTACGTTTCGCCTTCGGGAGCGCATGCCGCCTCGGCCGGACTTTTTATTGCCTATTCGGCGCACATCGCGGCGATGGCTCCGGGAACCAATATCGGCGCCGCGCATGGCGTCAATCTGGGCGGCGAAATGGATTCGGTTATGACCGAAAAAATCCAGAATGACGCCGTCGCCTACATTACCTCAATCGCCAAGAAAAGAAATCGGAATATCACGTGGGCCGAAGCCGCGGTGCGTGAGAGCGCTTCGATTGACGCCGAAGCCGCGCTGGATTCGAACGTCATTGATATTCTCGCCAAAGATTTTGAAGATTTGCTAAATCAATTAGACGGACGAATTGTATCAATGCCCGACGGTGAAGATACCCTCGCGGTCGCGGGAGCGGTTATCACAGATTATCACATTACCTTTAAAAACAGATTCTTGAGCATAATTACCAATCCGACCGTGGCCTTTATTCTTTTCAATATAGGCTGGCTGGGATTGATGATTGAGCTTTATAATCCCGGCGCGATATTGCCGGGAGTCGTCGGGGGTATCAGTTTGCTTTTGGCTTTCTTTTCCTTTCAGCAATTGCCGATCAATTACGCCGGATTGGGCCTGATTATCTTCGCTGTGATTTTGTTTGTGCTCGAAATAAAAATAGTCAGTCATGGAGTTTTGGCGATTGGGGGCGTAATATCGATGCTATTGGGATCATTTATGCTGATCGATTCGCCCGAACCATATTTGCAAATATCCATGGTCGTTATCGTCACGACGGTTTTGGCAATATCCGCGTTTTTCCTCTTTATCGTTGGGTTTGCAATCAAGGCTCACCGTCGAAAAGTCGCTACCGGGCAGGAAGGGATAATTGGCGGAATTGGCGTTGTCCGCGAAGGGGGCATGGTCTTTGTCGAAGGCGAACTGTGGCGCGCCGATTGCGAACAGGAATTAATTCCGGGTGATAAAGTCAAAGTTGAAAAATTTGAAAATATGCGATTGAAAGTAATAAAATTGGGAGGTGAAAGGTGAACATCTTTAGTTCAGGAGTTTTAACATTAATCTTTTTCGCGGTTTTGATAATCGCCTATGCAATACGAATCCTGCGTGAATACGAACGAGGCGTCGTGTTCAGGCTGGGTCGTTTGGTGGGAGCCAAAGGACCGGGACTTATTTTATTGATTCCGGTTATCGATAAGATGGTCAAAGTGTCCCTGCGGGTGGTAACCATGGACGTTCCCGAGCAGGATGTTATCACGCGCGATAACGTCACCGTCCGCGTCAACGCTGTCGTTTATTTCCGGGTCATGGATCCGGTCAAGGCCGTAGTGGCGGTGGAAGATTTCTTATACGCGACGTCGATGATTTCGCAAACGACACTGCGAGCCGTTCTGGGGCAGGTTGATTTGGATTCTCTGCTTTCTGAGCGAGAAAAACTCAACGAACAACTTCAGAAAATAATTGACGAAGATACCGAACCATGGGGCATCAAAGTCACCAAGGTCGAGGTCAAAAACGTCGATTTGCCTCAGGAGATGCAGCGCGCTATCGCACGGCAGGCTGAGGCCGAACGTGAACGACGGGCTAAAGTTATTCATGCCGAGGGCGAATTTCAGGCGGCGGAAAAACTGCTCATGGCCGCCAGGGAAATGTCAAAGGAGAAAATAACGATTCAGCTCCGTTATCTCCAGACCTTAACCGAAGTCGCCGCCGAGAAAAATTCAACGCTGGTATTCCCTCTGCCGATTGAAATGCTCGAACCGTTTTTGACAAAATCCAAACCAGAATAAAATAGATAAACCAATCACAGAAGGGTCGGGAATTTCCCGACCCTTCTGTGATTTTCTGGCAGGTCGAAATCCCTGCGGTTTAGACAAAAAAATCTCAATCCAATGGTTGGAATACGAATTTATTCAAGGCGCATCCTGCCATCGTCTCCAATAAATTGATCTAAATAATCTCGCAGCGCATCTTCTGCATTTCTTAATCTATTATATGCTTTTTTCATTTCTGGGAAATCGACTGGCAATGGGGTCTCACCAGGCTTTAATGGCTCAAGCAGTAAAAATTTATCTGCTTCCTTTACTCAAGGATATATACGCAAAAAATAAAAATAAATCATTGACAACACCATCTACCATTTATTAGTATTGTAGTAGTTATCTTGGGAAGATATAAATAAAATCTTAATTAGGAAAATATACCATGATCAAAATCCCCAAAAAGGTTGCAGAACGATTAAATAAAGAAGTAGGCAGATTTCAGAAAATACTGAAGAATGCCAAGGATCGTGATATTAATGAATCAGATACTGTGACTATCGTCGTCGATATGCTGGCAAATGTTTTTGGTTTTGACAAATATTCAGATATAACCAGTGAATGCGCTATACAAGGAACTTATTGCGATTTGGCAATTAAGTTGGATGGGGACATAAAATACCTGATTGAGGTGAAAGCAATAGGTTTGGATCTAAAAGAAAATCATCTTCGTCAGGCCGTAAATTATGGCGCTAATAAAGGAATTCGCTGGGTCGTTCTGACCAATGGCATAGATTGGGAAATCTATTGGTTGAAATTTGAAGGCAAAGTTGATTACGATCAGGTTTGTTCTTTTAATTTTTTGGAATTAAATGCAAAAAGAAAGGAAGATCAGAGCAAATTATTTATTTTATGTAAAAAGGGAATACGATCTGATGCCATGGAGCAATATGGCAAACGCGTCCAAAGTGTAAATAAGTATATGATTGGAGCTTTAATCTTAACAGAACCGGTAATCAATTCTATCCGATTATCCTTAAAAAAAATATCACCAAGCATTAAAGTAACAAATGATGAAATCGAAAATATATTATCTTCTGATGTTTTAAAAAGAGATATAAAAGAAGGCGAAATAGCCAGTAAAGCCAAAAGCAGAGTTAAAAAACTTCTCAAAAAACAATCCAAAAAACGCAAAGCTATGCAAAAGGACAGAAGAGATAAATCAATCGGTATAGAATTAAATGACAATGAAGTAAATCTTACGGAGAATAATAGTGACATTAATCCTGTCCTGGATGATTAAATTGCATGACCCGACCGGTGGGCCGTCCTCCGGTGATAGCCGGACGTAAGCTCCCGGCGCATTCCATTCACAATTATCCAATCAACTCAACGCTATTTCCAAATTCATTCACATTACCTGAAAGAAAGCCGTTTTTCTAATTTATGATCATAATGTAGGGACTCATCGTGACGAGCTCGCGTTTGCAAGTATATGCAATTTCAGGACAACTCGAGAGTTGTCCCTACACAATGTCATCGCGAGGAGTCCGGCAAAGGCCGGACACACCGCTCGATAACGGGCTTTTGCAGAGATGACGACAATTTCGCGCAGTGGCCGAATCTCAAATGAACATATCATAAAAAATGGATTAATTTCATTATCAGGCTTAAAATGCGGTAAATCTGTTTTAAAAATTATAGGCAGGGACCTGGGGGAGTCCCTGCCATTGAAAAGGTGGGGTTGATCTATATAAAAATAGATTTATTTTTTTGTAATTACCATACCCCATCGTTCCGGTTCATCGGGCGGCGAGGCATTAAATCTCTCGATTGAATGAGAGCCATCGGTAATGAAATAGGCCACATATGTGCCCTTTTCAAGAGAGATATTGGCGATAGCTTTCCTATTTTTTTCGGCGCCGCCGGCATTACGCGTTTTGCGATATGTCATTTCCCAGACAACTTCACCGGTTCTATCGTTTTCAATCCATCCGTAATCATGCATTGTCCGTCCGGTACCTTCCCCCAAGGCCATGATTCTAACCTGTGAATCATTATCAAGAGTAAATTTGGCTCTAACCTCCTCATCATCGCCAACACCCGTAAGATTAACGAGGACATTTCCGGCCGGTTCAAAATCATCAAATAATTCAAAGCTGTTTTCTGAAAAGTCGCTGCCAACACCGTACAGAGATATCCCCCAACCGCGTCGGTTAAACGGCGGGGTAACGTTCCAATCTCC
This sequence comes from Candidatus Zixiibacteriota bacterium, assembly GCA_036480375.1. Lineage (NCBI taxonomy): Bacteria > Pseudomonadati > Candidatus Zixiibacteriota > Candidatus Zixiibacteriota bacterium. The sequence continues at coordinate 33,271 of JAZGGI010000044.1, read as the reverse complement.
GTAAGAATGGGAACCATCGGATCGATAGTAAACGATATAATTGCCCGCTTCTAATTCAATAATACCATCGAACATCGCGTTTTTGGCCCCTCCGCCGGCAAAGCCGCAGTCTTCGGCGTCCATTTCCCAAACTCGTTCCATCGTCTCAGCGTTAGTAATCCATCCATAATCGACGAGATAATCGTTGCTGTAATCTCTTTCTCCCAGGCCGACAATATGAATTTTGGCGTCTTTATTCAAAACAAATCCCGCTCGTTCAAATTCATCATCTCTAATTCGAGTTAACCGTACAATTTCTGTTTCACCCTGACCATCACTATAATCCGCAACCCCGCTCACCGCATCCTTATCTACCGTGGAAACAGTCAACCCGTAATTGTTGGGATCACCCGGAGGCGGAGCATTCCATTCATCGGCATCATGGGAGTCATCGGTCGCATAGTAAGCGATATACTCACCGGCCGGTAAGGTAATCCGATCACGGAAATACCTGTTTTTTCTCGCGCCTCCGGCAGGATCGGTATTCCACTTATCCATTTCCCAGACTTTTTTACGAGTAGAGGCATCTATAATCCAGGCCCCGTCAACAAAAACCTCGTATGAAGAGCCATATTCGCCTATGGCATATACATCCAGTTCAATTTCTTTGGATAGTTTAAATCCCTGGGAGATATATTCCTCGGGACCGGGGCGAGTAATAGATACAAATGCTCCGGGATAATTATCAAATTGCGGTGTGTATAATCTAATCTTATCTTCTTCGGATTCAATTACCAGGGTTAAATCTTCAATATCATCTTCCAAAAAATCGCGTTCTTCATACTCATCCTGATTAAAAATATCTCCAAAAATCTCGATCAAATCACCCAAATCATTCACCGAAATATTATATCCCGAACTAAGCCTCGGAACTCCGACATAATAATACGCTTCATATTTTCCCGGTCGCAACCGTAGAGTGGATTCACATTCGATCAATATTCCTGAAACTCTATCCCATTCGTCGCATTCGTCGTTCATCGACCAGACAATTTCCCGATCATCGGCATCAATTATCCAGGCAAACGCGAATAAATCGCTGTGATAACTCTGTCCGCCCCCAACGGCATAAATATCTACCGTGGTACGCTCAGTAACTTCCAATCCCTGGATAACCAGTTCATCGATTTCGACATTTTCGAAAACGACAACCTTTTCTTTCGCCATCGCTTCGGTCGCCCCCAATAAAGTTATGACCAATATGGCCGCGGTTGTCATTAAGCCTAACTTAAGTTGTTTCCACATAATGAGACCCCAGTCTTTAATTTAACCCTAGTTTGATTACGTTTAATGGCCGCAAATGGTTGCAAAAAAAAACCCCGGAAATTCCGGGATTTTTTGGTCGAAAAACTGCAATCTAAAACTCGGTCTTGCCCGTGAACTTGAACTTCTTAAGATGAATCGTCGGGGCTTTAATACAGCCCACAGCATCCCACCATGATTCCACCAGCTCAGTTTCTCGGGAAATCGCCACGGTTGTGGCAAAAGCTCTAAGCATGGCATCGGTAAACCTGAGGTTCTTGATTCCGCCTTTAATATTGCCTTTTTCGATTAAAAACGTACCGTCACGAGTCATTCCCGTCATAACGGCATTAGGCGTATCAATAAACCCGTTGATGTAATGGAAACGGGTTATTAAGATACCCTTTTTGACCTTTTCAATCATTTTATCCCGTTTGGCTTTTCCCGGAGATATGACAAGATTGAGGCCCAGGGCACCTTCATTGCTTTCGTTCGGGGTCAGGGCGTGACCGGTTGATTTCTTTTTGTCTTTCGGACCCGACATACGATCATAAACGACCCCTTTGGCTATTCCCTTTTGAATAATATTGACCTTTTTCTTGGGAACGCCTTCAAAGTCGAAAGGAAATCCGATCGATTTTTCGTCAAGGCTATTATCATAGATCGAAATCATTTCCGAAGTAACCTTTTTGCCGATTTTCCCCGCCAGGAAGGATGTTTTCTCCTGGAAAGATTTCGAACCCATTCCGATATAATTCATCCATTCAAGGAGCGATGCCGCCGCGGCCGGCTCCAATATAATCTCATAAGTTCCCGGCTCAATCGAAATCGGATTCAGAGACATTTCGCATTTGTCAACCGCGCGGTTGGCCAGCATATCAAAATCAATATCATTGACACGACGGGATAGCGCGGCCGCGTATCCAGAAGACGTATCCGACATGGCGATCATATTTATTGAGGCGGATGTCGTCGGCTGATACGCTTTCACACCGTTGGAATTCACAATCGCGATTTCACCGCTCGACGTCGCGAACGCTCCCGCCAGAGTGAAATTCTTTTTATCCGCCACCGAAATAATCTTTTTGACCACTTTTGCCCTGTCGCGAGGAGTGAATTTGGCGGTCCCGGCGTCAAAAGTTTTCATTGATTTGTATTTCGCCGGTTTGGCCAACCCGATATAGAGAGGATTATCAGGTTGGTTTTGGGCAATTTCCAATGAATTATCGATTGTTTTCCGCAGAGACTGGGCATTAAGCGAATTGGTCGAGGCAACGCCGACCTTCTTGCCGACCGCCGTGCGAACGTAGATTTTACAGTTATTCTCAAAAACATTCTGATGAATCGCCGAATTTGCGTACCGGGTCAAACCGGACTCAGAACCGATAAAGACTATTTCGGTATCATCCGCTTTTGAATACGCGAGAGCTTTTTTGAGATGGGCGATCAATTTTTGTTTTCCAATCATTTGCTCACCCCCACTTTTATATTTCTGAACCGGGCTGGGGCTGTGCCATGAGCGACATGCATTGATTGCATCGGCTCTCCTTTTCCACAATTAGGGACTCCCCAGACATGCCAGTGATTTTTATTACAGATTGCGTCGCAGGAATTCCAGAATTCAGGCGTTATCCCGGTATAAACGGGGTTCTTATACATCTGACCCAATTTTCCATTCTTGATTTCCCAGGCACATTCTCCGCCGAACTGGAAATTCAGCCGCTTATCATCGATTGACCAGCTTTTGTTGGGGCCAAAAAAGATTCCTTTTTTTGTATCGGCGATAAGGTCATCAAGTTCCCACTTGCCCGGCTCGAGGTTTATATTGGTCATGCGAATCAGCGGAATGCGATTCCATCCGGAAGCGCGCATCGTTCCGTTGGATTTCTTCTTTACGATCGGACCAGTTTCCCGACTGGTCAAATATCCGACAAATTTACCGTTTTTAATTATCGGTTTGCGCTGCGCCTTGACACCTTCATCATCATAGCCGAAACTGCCAAAAGCTCCCTTGATGGTCGCGTCGGCGGTGATATTGACGATATCCGAACCGTATTTCAATTTATTGAGTTTATCAATCGTCATAAACGAACCGCCCGCAAGTGAAATCTCGGTTCCCAGAACGCGATCCAATTCAATCGGATGCCCGCATGATTCATGTACCTGAAGCGCCATCTGAGAGCCGCAAATAATAATATCGCTATGCGTATCCGGACAGGGTTTGGCCGAAAGAAGCTGAACCGCTTCATTGGCGATCCGTTCGGTATGCGACGGCAAATCCATCTCCTCGATAAATTCATAACCGCGGCAGGCATAATCTCCACGGAAAGAATTAGGATAAGACCGGCGATGGGCTTCCTTGCCGTGAAAAGCAAGAGCTTCGAATCCCCCGCCTGACTCTATTATATCCTGTTCAATTTCGGCTCCGTCGGTCGATACGAATATCTTATTGGTCTTAAAGAAGTCCATGCTCGCTTCGGCCCGCCGGATTTTTTTGACCTTTTTCAAATCTTCCGTTAATCCGATCAGTAAATTCAATTTCTCATCGGTCGGAATCCTAAACGGATCCTTTTTACATGGCGATTTATAATAATCAACATGCGGTTTTTCATCGGCCAGCACGACTTTCTCACGTTGAGTCATAGCCGACGCTTTGGCGACCTGCAAAGCCTTATTAGCCGTTTTCTTCAAATCGACCGATGTCAAAACGGCCGTCGCAGCGAATCCCCAGGAGCCGCTGGCAAGCACTCGAATTCCGACGCCGACATCAAGATCGCGCGACAACATCTCGACATTGCCGTTGGCCGTACGGATGTTTTCGGCTTCCCGACGAACGTATCGGCAATCGGCGTAATCGACACCCTTTGATTTCAGCCATTTAATACATTCTTTAAGTTTATCTTTCATGAAGCCTCCATGAATTGTTCCTGCTCTTGTGAAGCGGTAAAGTATAGAGAATTGCGAAAAAGGTCAAGAGAATCAGGAAAAGTAAATGACGAATTTCAAAAGACTTTGCCCTTTACTCCGCATCGCTGGGCCGCTAGCCTGTTTCCATTGGCGGCTGATTTGACAAAGTTTTTACTATTTAGATATTCGGATATAAAACCGGCCGCGAAAGCGTCTCCGCATCCCGTCGTATCATAAACCCGAGAAACCCTAACCGGAGAAATTTCTTTTATCTTTGGATTGGCTTTGCCTGAAACTACAAGAGAACCTTCACGCCTGAGGGTAATGTTCAGGCATTTCGTATTGGCCGAAATAGGCAACCAAAATTGTATTAAGTCATTCCTTGATAATTTACGTCCTGATAAAATCTCAAATTCATTTTCATTCATTTGCAAAATATCGGCGCAGGCGGCGTACCTGAACCAATTTGACGGACGCCGCAAAAATCGTTTGAAACCGTCTTTGACTTTTCGGCTGCCCAAAGTCAGCGAATGAATGTCCATATAAATAAGGCCGTGATAATTGCCACGAAATTTCTCGAGAGTTTGCAAAGCGATATCGCGACCGGAAATAAAATTGACCAGCGCAATTTCGCAATTAAGTAAAGGCGATATTTGCTTGTAATTCAATCGGGGCACGCCGCCTTTCAATATTTCACATTTGTGAGATTGGTTGTGATAATACAGGAAGCAATGATTGTTCAAGGCATCTACGCGACTTATATATTCTAAATTCACATTTGGATATTTCTTCAGGATTTTAATAATATCTTTGTAGGCATCATCGCCGGCATTGACTACCGGCACGATTTCCCCGACGCCGCTTTCGGCCAGATACTTGATATTGTATAAAATGCCGCCCCAAGATGAAACCTGCCTATCATCCGCAAGATAAATAGTATCGCGATTTATCGAGCCAATTATTCCGATTTTACCGCGAGATAATCTTTTTGGCGGCATCAAATACCTCATCGACCAATATCAGATTCATGCACTTCATAAAATCATCGCCTTTCAAGCGGCATTGATTGCGAACGCAACTGATGCAATCCAAATCATCTTTTATAACGACAAATTTTTTCTCACATCGAGGCGATGTTTCTTCCGGATCGTCGGCGCCGGATAACACAACGATGGGACAATTTACGGCTCCGGCCAGATGCGCCAAACCAGAATCATTGCCGACAAACACTTTCGCGAAAGATAATATTGATGCGGCGGCCAAAAGCGATGTTTCTCCGCATAAATTGATAATATTTCGTTCGTCATAAGAGCGAGTTTTTTTCCCCGCCTCATAATTGCCTGAAGTTCCAATCAATACTACCCGGCAATCGAAATCGGCCACCAGCCGTTTCGCCAGTTGGCCATAATTATCCGCCCCCCAGCGGCGGGAGGGAGCGATCGCCTGGGGCGCAATCGCAATAAATTTATCATCATACGACAATGAATGTTTTTTCAGAATTTTTCCCCCCGCGGTGATATCATCATGGGATAAATATAGTACCGGAGGACGGCATGCCATTTTATTGCCGGTCATTTTTTCGAGAAGATATAAATACTCATCGATCCGATGCATTTTTTCGGTGGGAGACTTTATCGCTCGCGAAAGCAACATCGACCGTATATCGCCGGCAAACCCGATACGCCCCCGAATTTTGCCTAACTTAAAAATCAGAGCGGATGAAAATGACGGCGGGAGGATTATACCGATATCATACTTTTCATCTTTAATTAAAGCCGCCGCCCGCTTTGCTCCCCAAACACGTGACGACTTATCGTCAATGCGGATCACCCGACTGACATCAGGATGATTCTCATATAATGAAGCTGTTGTCGAACGAGCCATTACGCCAATATGGCTCGCACCGGTCATGTCGCGAGCGTTATCAATGGCAGGCAAGGCCATGATGCCGTCACCGACCCAATTGGGAGCTCGAATTATTAATTTCATCCGGTTATTCTCAAATCAATTATTCCAAAAGTTTGCCCTCGGTGTCCTGTTCCTTTGGTACATATTTAAACCGCCGATGTGTCCAGAGCCATAATTCCGGTCGTCTTCTGATAGCATCCTCGATGCGACCGGTATAGATTTTAGTCAGCCGTAAAATTTCCTCATCTCGGTTAGCATCAAGATTCGGATAGAGCGGTTTATCAAATTCGCAAGAGTGAGCGTTATCGGGATTTCGTAATATCTGCCCGGTGATAATCGGCGCCCCGGTCCGAACCGAAAGAGTCGCCGGAGCGCGGGGGGCCGATACAAGACGGCCAAAGAACTCAATAATAATCCCCTGGGAACCGGCATGCTGGTCAGAGATAATGGCAACCTGCCGATTTTGCTTTAATGCCCGGATAATCTCCTTCATCCCGCCGCTCTTATCGGAATGAATCACCCGTACTCCCATTGAACGTCTCAATGACGCCAGGTAATCATCAACCAGTTTATTATGCTGTCCTCGAATTAGAAAATCAACGGGGAATCCCATCGCGTTTATATAGGCACCCATCAGTTCATAATTGCCAAAATGGCTGCCGACCAAAAGGGCACCTTTGCCGTAATCAATCGCTTCCTGAAATGTTTCCTCGCCCTGAGATGTAACTATTTTCTTTAATTCATCAGTTTCCGTTACCGGAAAGCGAGCGATTTCCGCCATTGTTATTCCGATATTTCCAAAGATTTTTTTGGATAGCTCTTCTTTATCGCTTGCAGTCAATGTCTCCCCAAAAGCGATATCCAGATTGGACATGACCGTCTTATGCCGGCTCAGCCATAGATTGTCTATAGCGCGCCCGATGCGATATCCCAGATTCAAAGCCGTTTTTCGAGGTAATTTCTGAAACAAAAACGACAGAATCCGAACTAAAACATATTCAATCCCATGGGTTATCTTCATGCGGTTTTTCGGCCTCATCCCCATAATCGAAATCAGATGAATGGAGGCGGCCGTATTCTTCCAGCTTTTCCATTCTCGATTTGCGCTTAATCCGGCTGATAATAAATCCGATCACGATAACCGCCGCCAAAATCAGCCATAACAGATTGCTGTTAAATATCAACGATATCAAATTATACCTCGCTGCCAGAAATTCCGAAAATTCTTTCTCAAAACTAAAATAATCCGCGCCGGTCGCGGCGATAAAAGCTCTATCAAAAGACCGGCCCGATTTTATACTTTCAACAAATATAATCAAACCCGACTTGCCGTAGGTATCCAAAAAATACTTAAAAGCCAAATAAGATTCGGCGTACCCCGACTCCGCTTTACTCGGCCCAAATCGATTCAATTTCTCAATCTCGCGAAGAGGAATTGTCCGACCCATGACTGAAGCCCAGTTCATCGCGAGATTATCTCTCCACCCCCATTCAGTTGATAGATACATCGCCATCCCCTCGTTGAACCAGCGCGGCACCGGTCGATATCTAATCCGACGGGAAAGTAAAATGTGCGCATATTCATGTACTGTTAATTCATACAATGATTTTTCGCCCGGAAAATACGACGGAGATTTTATAACGATTATTTTGCGATGCGCTATCGCGACGCCCGCTCCCCAATCCGGTATCGCTCCCCCGGCCAGGCTGTCAAACATTTTATCCGAATTCACCAAATATATCGTCAGGGAATCATCAGTTGAAGACCCGGCCAAATTCTTGAAATTGATTGCGGTTGATTTAATTGCGGTATCAGCAATTATTGAATCATAAGAAATTTCAGCTCGAATTGTAACCTGGGAGAGAACCGGGCTGTTCCAGCATAGCAACACCGCCAATACAATTAAAAAGGATTTCATGTCCCATTAACCCGCGGATTGAACGCGAAAGTTCCTGACCAACACGGTTTTATTCCCGCACCGATCCGTAATTTCAATCTTGAGGATATGCTTTCCGGGAGTGAGCCGCCAATGAGGTTTGGACTTAAATGTTTGCCGTTCGGGATCAAATTCCGGAGAAATCCACCTATCGTCAATCGTTACGTCAAAATTCAAATCATTCTCAATCTTCGATAATTCATCATCGACAATAAATCTGATTTCCGGATGACTTATCTTAACACGGCCGTTTTCCTCAATATTCAATGATTTTATTTTGGGCGCGGTCGTATCGGCAATGAGCGCTACCAGCCCGGCCCCGCCTAAATCAGAACTAAGAATACCGGATGTTTTATCATATTCTCCGCCCGCCCAGAGCCATCCTTTTTCATCATGATAAACATATAAGCCGATCTTATCAATATTAGGCGACTCACCAATAGCGCTTTTCAAATCTGCCCAATCAGCAAAGGACATAACCGCGGGAAAAATCTCAAACGGAGTCCCAATATAATACCCGGTTTCCGGAGCGGCCGTAACAGTATCTTTAATCCTTAGAAGCAGATCGGCAAAAAGATCATCGGATTCAAAATGTAGATTGATGCCTTCCTTGAGTGAAATATCGATCTCTGCGCCAGCCTTAACATGATGAATCGTATCATTCAGGCTATCCGGCAAGAATCCAATCGGTCCCCGTGTAATGATTGATTTAATTTTAGTAATATCGTCACTCGGTTTGAAAAACAAAGAAAACTTTGTGGTGTCATATTTGCGGTACGACAATCTTTCCCTGCCGGCATCAGTTACAATTTCCGCCAGCAGCCAGTTGATAGACGGATAGGCGGTGTATGCATTCAGCAGTAGTCCGTCATCGATTAACTCAACCGTAATCGAATCAACCGCTTTTTGTCCGGCTGGTCGGATATTATTGGTCGAAATATTATAGGCCGGAAACAAAATACCATTTTTCTCAAAACGAATCTGATAATGAGGCCATTGCGAAAAATCAGCCTTCAAACGCAGACTATGATTTGTATTCTCAATTGCCGGAAAAACCCTGACCGGCAATGAGCCGCTATCGGGATGAGTAATCAACACTGAATCATAATAGGATGAATCGATTCCCTGAGCGTATTTCAATTCTATCAATGTATCTTCAACTGTTGCCCGATTAAATGGCTCCAAAATCTCCGAATTGACTAAATAATAAATGACAAAACTGAGAGATCGTCGATTGCCGAATGAATCGTAAGCCTCAATGCGAATATCATGAAACCCATCCGATGAAAATTCTATTGTCCCATCGCCGTTAGCAGGCGTCGCGCATCCTGAAAAATTATTTCCAATTCGACGATAGAGATTATAAACTCGTTTGTAATTTTCCTTTTTTCGCTCATCGTCGTCTTTATCGAGCAGGCTATATAAATTTTCTTCATAAGGAATGCGTCGGTAATCGATTGAATAATATTTCTCTCCGTCTACGTATAACGTCAATTTTGAAGCCCCAAGAGTAAACGAGCCGTGCGTAATAATATCCGAGACCGCTGCTTTGACTCCAAATCGTCCACCGACCACAATTGTATCGCCCAAAAAATCGCTGTTTTGGCCAGATCTTTTCGGAATGATTTTCTTCTCGCGGGAGCCATCTTCAAATAATGAAAAATCATCCAGATAGGTTATCCAGATCGCCTCGAAATCGGGCGCTGATTTATCATTTATGCCAACATTGAAATATAAGGGATTTAAAGGACTTTGATTTTCATCGCGAATTTCAAAATGCAGATGAGGCGCCCCCGCTCCCGTTTGTCCGGACCGGGCAATAAAATCGCCCCTTTTTACCGGCAACTCGTCGGGCTCCGGAGATATGTCCTGATAATATCTTTCCGATTCTATCTGCCTTTTCTGAAGATAAGTTCCGATATCCCAGTTGAACTTTTGCAAATGCCCGAAAACGTAAATTCGTCCCGAATTCCCTTTTAGATAGAGACCTTTACCGTAACCGTTATAAGATGTTTTTATCCGAAAGACATATCCATCTTCCGGAGCATGAACACGGGCGCCTTCTTTTCCTCCGGTTCTCAGGTCAACGCCCATATGAAATCTACCCGGCCGAGTATCTCCGAATCCGGAAGAGAACTGCTTTTGAAGTTTCAATGGCCAATAATAGCTATCATTAAATTCTGATTCCTGTCCGAAACACGGGCTGAATAGAAAAAGCATAACGACCGATATATTTCTAAGATAATGCATTGGGGCAAGTTAATATTTAATTACCTCAGGGCAATTATTTTTTTACGTGAGACGATTCCAATCGTTTTGAAAAAATGGCTTGCCATGCCAAATGAATTGGCTATATTGTTTAGCTAATTTTCACCGGTCGGGGAAAAAATGACCGATTGAAATGTAAAGCGATTGCGGTAATGGGAATTCTTGAAGGAGTAATTCGAAGATGCTTAGTAAATTTCGCAAGATGACAAAAGTCGTTATCTGGATTGTAGTTGTTGCTTTTGTAGGGACGATTATCTTTGCCTGGGGTATGGATATTACCCGGAGTAAAACCCAGCAAAACATTATCGGAGTAATTGACGGCGAAGATATAGATTTTCAGTATTACCGAGTTTATCTTGATAGACTTCGTCAGCAGGAACAGGGTAACTCCGACGCAGAAATGGACATTGCTACTCTGAATAGAATTCGCCGCGAAGCCTGGGATAATCTGGTTGCCGATTTTTTAATGACCCGCGAAATGGATAAGCGCAATATTTCTGTTACCGATGCAGAACTTTATCAATTTTTAAAATATTCCCCTCCTCAGGAATTTCAGCAAGATCCTTCATTCATGAACTCGGAGGGCCAGTTCGATTACCAGTTATACCTAGCCGCCCTGGCCAATCCCCAGGCCAGTCAGTTATGGATACAAGTTGAACGTTATTATCGCCCGGAGTTACGGCGGATGAAGCTACAAAACCAGATTGCTTCAACCGTTCGCGTTGGTGAAAATGATATCAGGGAATATTACCTCAATAATAATGAGAAAGCCAAAGCTGATATTATCTCAGTCGGAATTTCCAAATATGTCAATCCCGGTCCCGAGATGACCGAAGAAGAAATTCAGAATTATTACCAGACTCATCTGGATGAGTATGAGGTTGAGGAACGGGCGTCTCTGGATTTCGTTTCTTTTTCCAAGGAGCCGACTGAAGGCGATTGGGATTTGATTAAGTTTGACGCCGAGCAGATAAAAGCACAACTTGACGACGGAGAAGATTTCGCGGAATTAGCTATAGCCTACTCTGAAGGCCCCACAGGCCCGAACGGCGGTGATTTGGGCTGGTTTGGACCGGGCAAAATGGTTCAGGAATTCAATGATGCCGCCTTCGCGATGGAAGTTGGAGAAATTTCCGAACCTGTCAGAACTCAATTCGGATGGCATATAATCAAAGTTGATGAAAAGCGCAAAAACGACAATGGCGAGGATGAAATCAAAGCCAGCCATATTCTTCTCAAAGTAAAGGCTTCATCCGAAACTCTCGACCGAGCCTTCGAAAATGCCCAGGGTTTTCTCGAAATTGCCGAATCCAACGGTTTTGAAACCGCCACCGGGCAATTTGAACTTGAAATACAAAACACCGGTTTGATGACCTTAAATAGACCTCTGGCCCAATTCGGGTACGACCGCCGCTATAATAACTTCGCATTTAAGAATGAGATCGGTACTATTTCACCGATTTTTGAAAACGACGCCTCTGTAATCGTCACCCGAGTCGCTGAAAAACGGAATGCGGGGGTGGCATCGTTTGAGGAAGTGAAAAGCGAAGTACAAGGCGATCTCAAAAACCATCTCGCTCTTCAAATCTGCGAAAGTGAAATTAATAAAGTCTATCAAGCCATTCAGGACGGTGCCGAATTCAATAAAGCCACTCAGGACGCGGGATTAGAGATTATCTCTACCGACCTTATTTCCCGGGATGGTTTTATCAAAAATATCGGCCGCGAACTGATAGTCATCGGAACCATGTTCCGTCTCCAGAATCCGGGTGATCTATCAAAGCCGGTAAAATATGATCGCGGCTGCGCTATAGTCAAACTTCTCGAAAGACAAAGCGCGGAGCTTGATAAATATGGCGTCGTTCGCGATTCGCTCGAACAAAATCTGCTGCAGACGAGAATGAACGAAACGCTAAATTCATGGTATATCGATATGCTTTCCTCGGCCAAAATTGAAAACTATATTGATGAGTTTTTTACGACCCGATGAATTTTTGTTTTTTCTCAAAAGCCCCGATTTATCGGGGTTTTTTTTTGTATCCTTAACCGATCTCCGGGAGTATAATTACCGACAGTTGAGGGATATGAGATTATGCTGCCCCTAAAAGATAATAATCCGACTGGTCGGTTTCCGATTCTTACGATAATACTAATCGTCGTGAATTGCCTTGTCTATATATATCAAATGACCCTCTCGCCCCGTCTCGAACAGATGTTTATATTTCAATTCGGTCTCATCCCTGTCGAATTGACAAGTTTTTCGGACATGACTCCTGACGTTCCCTTCCCGGTTTGGATATCGCCTTTTACTTCGATGTTCCTGCACGGCGACCTGATGCACCTGGGCGGCAACATGCTCTATCTCTGGATTTTCGGTAATAATGTCGAAGACTACCTGGGGCATTTCAAATTCCTCGGATTCTATTTTATCTCCGGGCTCGCCGCCGTGTTATTATTCACTTTATTCAATCCGAGCGGGACTGTTCCCTTAGTAGGCGCCTCCGGAGCCATAGCCGGCATCCTGGGTGCCTATATGGTCGTCTGGCCGCGCGCTAAAGTACTCACCTTCATCTGGATATTATTTTTTATCAGAATCCTCTGGCTTCCCGCCGTTTTTATCCTCGGTTACTGGTTTGTAATTCAACTGTTAATGGGTCTATCATCATTGGGAGCATCGCAAAGCGGCGGCGTGGCGTGGTTTGCTCACGTTGGAGGATTTTTATTCGGATGGGTTTTTATTCGTTTGAAACATAAAAGGCGGTCTGCCTCAAATAATATCGCCACCCGGGATTCCGATTATTATAACCGTTAGCATTAATTGTTAGAGATCAAAGAATAATAACTTCCCAGCATCAACGAATTAATCGCATTTTCCTTTATATTATTTGAGTGTAGCAAAGCCACCGGAACCGAACCACCAATTATAAGACTGCCCATTTTGGCCTGACCAATTTTAGTTATTGCATGATAAATAGCATTGGCAACGTTAATATCCGGCGCGATTAAAATATCCGGATCCCCCGCGACTTCTGAAGCGACGCCTTTATCCTCGGCAACCTTTTTTATCATTGCGCAATCCATCGATAAGGGGCCATCGATTAAGCATCCGTCAATTTCTCCTTCGATATTCATACTCTTTAGCCTTTCGGCCTCAATAGTCACCGCCATTCCCTGATGTACTTTTTCAACCGCGGCTAATATTGCTGCTTTGGGTAATTCCACTCCGAGAATTTTTGATAAACCAACTGCATTCTTAATAATTTTCACTTTATCAATCAAATCGGGATGGGAATTAACAAACGCGTCGCAAAGCATAAACGTCTTATGATAGACTTCATGCTCAAAAACGGCCGCATGACTCAAAATTCTATCAGATGTTATAAATCCACTCGATTTATTTTGAGCCATTTTCAAAAAATCAGTTAGATAATTCTCATCCAGAACGATCAAATCAATCTGTTTATCATTAGCCATACCAAGGGTGCGACTCAAAGCGTTAATTATATCGGCTGCCTTAATAAACGAATTGTTATCATCTGCCGAGTCACCCGCCCCTATAAACAGCGACCGTAAAACCCTATCTTCAGTCAGTTGTTGAATTGATTTAAGATTATGATCATCGTCTGAAATAATAATGGCAGATCCTGGGCATGTTTGTTTTTTGGCTAATTCAATTACCTGCCGATTAAGCTCATCAAAACTTTTTATTATCGCCATTTTTATTTCCCCTCGTCCATGCGGCGATAATAATCGGAGACCAAACAGGCCAGCGCGATTGACGCTTTCTTACCGATTATCGGGTCGGTTCGGGATACTACCGATACCGGTATCTTTGACCCGATTATTACTCCCGTAAAAATCGCTTTACCAAAGATAATCATACTCTTAGTTGCCAAGTTGCATTCTTCAATACTTCCGTAGATAACGGCATCGACTTCGGATGTTAGAGCATCGGCCAGATTCATCGGTTCCGGCAGTACATAATCGGAAAGATTTTCTTTTTGGATTAGCTTAAGCAATTCCTGAGATTCATATACCAGATGATTATTCGTGGTATCTTTGTTTCCAACCAATATCGCCGTTCGAAATGGCTTTATTCTTAATGCCTCGGCAACAGCAAGGGCATTTTTAAATATATCAAATCGCTGCTCAATAGTCGGCTTGACCGTCATTCCACCATCACTTGCCAGAAGAAGTTTATCCCGTCCCGGTATTGTCAGAACCGCTATATGAGATAGCGTCCGGCTGATTCGCAAATTAAACTTCTTATCGAGAACGCCTTTTAGTAGCGTCGAGGTTGAGACAAAACCTTTCATCGTCACATCGGCTTCGCCTCTCGCTGCTGTTCCGACCGCGCCTTTAACCGCCTTGCTATCATCCGGCTGGTCAAATATCCTGAATTTCCCGATATCGATTTGATCCCTTTGGGCTACTTCCTCTATTTTGCCTCTATCGCCAAATAATAAGGCATCACATATTCCATCATCGTAAGCTGATTTTATAGCCCCCAAAACATCAGAATCGTTTGCCACCGCCACGGCTATTCGAAATCTGCCGCGCTTGCCGCTTATTTTTCGAGCAGCGTCAATTATTTCATCCGATGATCTAATCATAGAATTCGTTCAATTAACCCGCCAAAAATTAATCATAAGTTTTTGGTTGTTCTTCTCCGCTAATAACACGAATAGCCGCTTCAGCCAGGGCCTGCATTTCTTTCTCACCCGGGACAATAATAATCGGGGCAATGAATTTAATATACTCGGAGATTATCTCGGCCAACATGACCGAATACGCCATCCCGCCTGTTAGAATTATTCCATCGATGTTGCCTTTCAGGACAACCACCGCCGCTCCAATTTCTTTGGCTATCTGATAGCACATGGCCCGGTAAATCAGTTCGGCAGTCTTGTCTTCATCTTCAATCATCAGCTCGACCTGGCGCAAATCGCTATGCCCCAAATATCCCAAAAGACCGCTTTTCTTCGATAGAATCTCTACTACTTCATCCCTGGAATATTTGCCGGAAAAACATAAATCCACTAATCCCCCAATTGGCAAGGCTCCGGCCCGATCGACCGAAAACGGCCCCATCCCTAAAAGACCGTCATTGACATCAACTATGCGCCCTTTCTCCAGTGCCGCTATCGAAATCCCTCCACCCAGGTGAGCCACAACATAATTGACATCTTCAAGCTTTTTCCCCACCCTGGTGGCTTCCGCCCGGCCGACGGCTTTGATATTCAGACAGTGTGAACGCGATTTTCTGACAATCCCGGGCACTCCCGATATTCGCGCCACATCGGTAAAATTATCAACCGTAATCGGATCAGTGATATAGGCAGGGACATTGTAAATCCTCCCAAAATAATCGGCCAGCATCGAACCCAGATTGGAAGCATGATTGGAATAGCGCGACATACGCACATCATCGAGCATATTTTCGGAGATAATGTAGGTGCCTCCTTCCAAAGGTTTAAGAGGGGCGCCTCTTCCCGACACAGCCGCGAAATTTTTGTCGCTGTTCGGTAAACATTCAAGCCATTTCTCAATTTCAGTTTTCCTGAAATCAAACTGCTCCGAGACCAGGTTGAATCGGCCGAGGAACTTCGCATCATGCTTGATATTTTCGTTATGCAATTGTTCATCGTCTCTGAATACGGATACTTTGGTCGAGGTGGAGCCCGGATTTATAACCAGTATCAAATTAATTTTATCAGTCATCAGTCACTCCGAAATAGGAATTTATCTGACGTAAAGGCTATTTATCGGTATTTAATGTGTCCGTCGAATCAACCGTTGGATGTATTACCGGGTTTTCGATATAATAAGTCGTCAGAGAATCAGTAAGATTTCTGATTCGTCCCCAGATTTCCGGCCACTTTTCCGAATCATTTTCCAATGATTGTTGAAAAAACCTCACCGAATCGGCGTTGAAATTATGGGCGGCATAAATCGAATCGCGAGCTCGAAAAAATCTCTCCGGCTCATTGCGATATAATTCGCCGACAACCCGGGTCCCGGCGTAAACCTGAGCAAATAATTCGGATTTGAGCGTTATCTCTTCCGATTTATTTTTAGTCGTGTACCAATAGCCGACGGCCAATAATATTATGACGACATAAAATATGATCTTGCGATAATCCAAAGATACTAACTTTCGGTTGTCTTTTTTCGTATTATCGTTTAATTAAGCGAAACAAGAAGGTAATATGTCAAGAGATATATCCGACAAGGCAAAACAAAATTGGCGGGAAATTCTTTCGGGCGGTAAGTTTGAATACCCGGTAACCCGAAGAAAATCGCGGGCGGTAAAAATCGGAAATGTTATTATCGGCGGTAATTTTCCGGTCGCTATTCAATCCATGACCACTACCGATACACGCGATATCAAAAGTACCGTCGCACAAATAAAAAGTCTTGAAGAGGCCGGGTGCGAAATAATTCGCATCGCGGTCATCAACAAGAACGCCGCGACTTGTCTGGGACAAATAAAAAAACAAATCTCGATTCCGTTAGTCGCCGACATTCATTTCTCATATAAATTAGCCTTACGAGCTATTGAAGAGGGGGTCGACAAAATCCGAATTAATCCCGGAAACATAGGTCCCGACTGGAAAGTAGACGAGGTTGTCAAAGCCGCCAAAGATGCTGAAATTCCTATCCGAATAGGCGTCAATTCAGGTTCTCTGCCTCAGGATTTACAGGAGGAATTCGGTCATGAAGACCCGCGGGCGTTTGTCGGAGCGGCTCTCCGCGAACTCGAACTTCTTGAAAAGCATGATTTTTATGATACCGTCATTTCCCTGAAATCAACCAACGTCAACTGCGCCATCGCCGCCTATTCAATGCTGGCTGAATTGGTTGACTACCCTCTTCACCTCGGCATAACCGAAGCCGGTACCGAATTCGCCGGTTCCATAAAATCAGCGATAGGCATCGGAGCCTTGCTGGCCAAAGGGATCGGAGATACTTTGAGAGTTTCTCTGACTGCCGATCCGGTCGAAGAGATCAAAGTTTGTCGCCAGATTCTAAAATCTCTGGAGATGAAAAAAGAAGGGGTTGAGATTATCTCCTGCCCCACCTGCGGGCGTTGCCAGATCGATTTAATAAACCTGGCTAAACGGATTGAAGAAAAAACAAGCCATATAAAAACGCCCCTGAAAGTCGCCGTGATGGGCTGTATTGTCAATGGTCCCGGCGAGGCCAAGGCAGCCGATATCGGCGTTGCCGGCGGCGCCGGTCAGGGAATTTTATTTTTGAAAGACGGGAAACAGGTGACTTATAAAGAAGACAAGCTCGAAACCGTTCTTCTTGAGGAAATAAGAAAAATCACCGGAGAATAATCTCTTATTTTATACTTTTTTGCGGCGGTAGTCTAAATTTTTACCAATTATTTACCGATTTTATTAGAGATAGGTCTGATTGGCTGTTATATGAAAATTACATAATTTAGTGAGTGTAATATAAATGAGGGATATTTTATTTTGTAATTGGGACAGTGACGCCAGTGAATTTTCCCAAAGCGATTTATTCGATATAACTGATTTATCGAATTATAATGTTGTTTTTTTCGACCCTATGAATTTTGCCATAAGAAATGGATATCGCAAAAACACCGCCGATTTGCGGCGTGCCGAATATATCGATCGATCCGAAAGGGAATTCTTACAATTTCTGGCCAAAACCAAAATGGCCTCGCGATTGATTCATAATTTCCTTTTCGCCGGAGGATTGTTGGTTATCCGATCCAATTTCCCGATATCTTACATTCGTGTCAAGAAAATGAGTTCAGCCGGAGTGGCGACAAATCAATATACGGAATCTATTCTATCGATATTTTTCTGGCTCGAAGATTTTTTGGGTAAATATTCCTGTCAATACGGCCCGATTCACGCCATGCGCTTTAAATCACCGAACTCTCATCTCTACAGCCTACTGGGGCGGACCGCCGTCGAAACTATGATGTCCATCAATTTCAGCGAAAAAGAGAACCTATCAATAATCGCCGAAGCGACGGCTTATCCGCATCATCCCGTTATTCAAAAAATATCTCAATCATTCGGCCCCGGTGAAGTTTATATTATTCCCAAGTTCTTATCTTCGGATGAAAACAGTCTTCTGGCCAAATCTTTTTCCGGCATTCTTCATCATCGACGACATGATCAAAAACGCCCGAAGTGGATTGAAAAATTCGAGCAAAAAATCGAACGGGTTAATCCATATAATCTAAAAATCGTGGATCTTCAGGAAGAAATAAAAGTCATCGAACGAGCCATTAAAAACAACCAGGAGTTATCTCTCATGGCTGAAGGATATGTAGATTTGCTCTACACAACTGGCAGCGATTTAAAAGGCGCCGTCGTTAATGCCATGCAAACTCTGGGATTTCAATTTCCGCAGATTCCGGAGACTATCAGCGGAGCCGATTTTGATGTTTATATGCGCGACAAAACCGCCGTCAATATAGCTGTGGAAATCATTTCGGAAAAACTCGATCCGGTCACTTTGGATTTATTCAACAAAGTCATCAATAAAATCAACAAATGTCATCACGATTATAAACCCAGGTGCATTATCGTTGCCAACGCCCCCTGTGAGATGACCCCGGAAAGCAGAAACTCGGCCTTTACCGAAGAAGTAATTTCCGCCAATTTGAAACAACGATGCTGTTTAATATCTTCAGTTGATTTATTTAGTATCATGGTCAACGTCCTGGAAAACCAATTTTCTCCGAGAATTGACGCGGTTAAGGAATTTATTCGGGAAGATATTGTTAGGGCGAACGGGCCCTTTAAATCGAATATCAGAAAATATCTAAAAGCTACAACAGTATAATAAATCATAAAAAAAGGGCGGCCAAAGACCGCTCTCCATTTAATCCAAATCAATTATTTTATTATTCGGTAGTGGTAATCGGCATCGGCATGGGGCGTTTGGCCAGTTCACTGTCAAACATAAACATTCCCCCCGCTGAATCCTTTACCATTCTTATCTTCGCTAAAATTTCATTGACTTGATCTTCCTCCTCTACCTGTTCATCAACGAAGAATTGCAAAAAACTGTGAGCCGCGTGATCTTTTTCTTCCAGAGCGATATCAACCAGATTATTAATGTGCGTTGTCACCGATTCCTCATGTTTGAGAGTTTCTTCGAAAGCGTCAAGCGGGGATTTCCATTCTTTGGGCGGTTTTTCGATTTCCAAAAGTTCCAGACGCCCGCCGCGGCTGGCGATAAAATCATAGAACTTCATAGCGTGCATCCGTTCTTCTTCCGCCTGCATTCGCATCCAATGCGCGCAACCTTTCATATCCATATCCTCAAAATATCCCGCCATAGCCAGATAAAGATATGAGGAATAAAACTCGCGCTGCATCTGCGCGTTGAAATTCTCGATTATTTTTTTACCAATTGCCATTTTTTCCTCCCGCTTAATTCTCACATTTTGTCGCTCAATATATTTACGGAGCATAAGTTTTAAGAATATTCTTATTCTTTTTCAAGATATACGTATCAATTAGCATCCGTAACAGCAGCAGGATAAATTTGTTTCCTTTAATTCAATGTTTTTTGCGTAAGATTAAAAGGCGTTTTTGAAATGCTCAATTTGACCCTTATAGATTGTTACAGCGTCAAATCGAATATCCGTGTCGGTAATTTGATTTTCTTTGATATATAATTCGGCGGCGTTTCGGAGTTTTTCCTGTTTACGACCATCAATCCATGTCGCCGGATGCCCCAGACTTCCCGCAGGCGAATTCTTAACTTCTACGAATACCAGACAATCTTGATCGCGGCATATAATATCGACCTCATAACGGGAAAGTCTTTTATTTCGATGAAGAATATCATAGCCCAGGAAACGCAAGTACTGAACAGCAGTATCTTCTCCGTCAGCACCCTTTTCCGCACGGGTTTTGGAATTCATGCCAGCGTTAATTCCGCCCGGGATAAGGCTTCGGCAACCGGTTTGAAGGATTTTCTATGAATCGGGGTTACTCCGTATGTTTTTAACTGGTCAAGATGTTCTGCCGTCGGATATCCTTTGTGTTTGGAGAATGAAAAATCGGCATACAATTTATCATAATGATCCATGATTCTGTCGCGCGTAACTTTAGCGATAATCGAGGCCGCTGATATGGAAGGGCAAATCGCATCACCGCCGACAATTGTCGCCTGGGCCAATTCCAAATTGGGGATCGGCTGATTTCCGTCAACCATTACAAAGTCAGGCTTTTTAGATAATTTGCATACGGCCTGAGCCATTGCCCGAAGCGATGCTCGCAAAATATTGATGCGATCAATCATCTCATTATCAACAATCCCAACCGCGTATTCCGCCCCTGAAGTAACGATTCGGTCGAATAAGATATCCCGCCGGGCTGCCGATAATTTCTTGGAATCGTCCAACCCCGGTATCATCCCACTATCGGGAAGTATAACCGCTGCAGCGACTACCGGCCCCGCCAAAGGTCCGCGTCCGGCTTCATCAACGCCGGCAATAATCTGCCGACCCGTCTCCCTCAATTTACTTTCCAGATCGCAAGATTCCAATAATTTGCCAACATCATCACCGAAAATAATTTTCTGTCCCATATTCCTAAATCCCCGTTTCTGTGACGGCTCAACCATCTGATTAATGTATATTATATATATCGGGCCAGGGCAACAAAGAATTAACACTTCCGGGGAAACCGTGGTCAAAAAACCGCCGTACAATAATATATGTTAAGGAAAATCGTCATAGTCCAATGCGATGTCGGACGCGAGTTGTCACTCGATGAAAATCTGGCAATTTTCAAACAACGGCCCGATTTTGTAATCCTGCCCGAATATTTCAATGTCAATCCCAAACTGCGAGATACTCGTCAAAATTCCCTCGACACTCTCAGGCGATTGAAATATTGCGGGATACTGGCGGAGCGATTCGAGACTATTCTAATATCCGGGACTGCGATCGAATCATACGAAAATGAATTTTTCAATACCTGCCATGTATTTGACAGGAACGACATTGTTGGTACATATCGTAAAACCAATCCCACCGCAAACGAACAAAAAAACTATATTTCTCCGGGGCAGAACCAAATCATCATTGAAATAAATAATGTTCGCGTATCGGTATTAATATGCGCCGATGTTTTATATCAGGCTAATTTCGACCGTTTACGATCTCTGCAACCTGATATAGTCTTCATCCCAACCACCTCGCCTTACAGGCCGCATGAACATGAAAAAGTTAAATTCGCGCGAGACAATAATATATTTATTGACGGCGCCCGTCGCAGCGGTGCCTACATAATTAAGTGCTGTGCCGTCGGCGAGTTATGGGGAGGCAAATTGCAGGGCCGATCGCTTGTAGCCGCCCCCTGGGGCATATTAAATCGAATCGCCCCGCAGGATGAAAACAGAGAACGTATTATATCAACAACTCTTGATATCGCCGATTTGCGCGAATTTCGAGCCAAGCAACGCATTATTTATTCTACTACCTAATTACCCCTTGTAAAAGCTCCTTATTCTATGTTTCTTAGTTCCGAAGGAGGACTATTTCATGGCAAAAGCAACTGTTAAATTCGTGGGGGCGATTTTTTTATTACTGTTTTCATTTTCACTGGTTAATGCCGATGGCGGTATGTGGCCTCTTTATGATTTGAACAAGCTACCCTTCGACAATATGAAAGCGATGGGCTTAAACCTGGAACTTAAGGAAATATACAATCCGGACGGGCTCGATATCTCCGATGCGGTAATAGCTATCCGGGGAGGTACAGCGTCGTTCGTGTCAGAAAACGGACTTTTAGTCACCAATCACCATATCGCCGACGGTTTTGTTCAAAAGCAAAGCACGATTGAACAAAATTACTTAAAAAACGGCTTTTATGCCCCCACAAAAGAGGACGAGATTGCCGCAATTGGATGCTATGTGAGAGTAACTTTATCGATCGAAAATGTCACCGATAAAATTCTGGGACAAATTGATCATATTTCTGAATACCTTGAACAACATAAGGCCGAACAGAAAGCCATAAATGCTATTATAAAAGAAGCCGAAAAAGACCGCGATGTCGAATGCCGCGTCGCCAAAATGTACGGTGGCAAATACTATATCCTGTATACCTATTTTAAGATAAAAGATATTCGCCTAGTTTATGTGCCTCCACAAGCGATAGGAAATTTCGGTGGAGAAATCGATAACTGGATGTGGCCCCGTCATACCGGAGATTTTTCGTTTCTCCGGGCTTATGTCGCGCCCGATGGATCATCCGCCCAATATTCTGAGGAGAACGTCCCCTACCACCCTCATAACTTTCTGAAAATATCTTCCAAGCCCCTCAAAGAAAACGACTTCACAATTCTAATGGGTTACCCCGGAAGAACCAGCCGATATCTTCCTTCCGCAGAATTGGATCATCTCGAAAACGAATATATACCGCTTTATATTGAGTTCTCGGAGAAAAGCCTGAATATTCTTGACAGTATCGCAGCCGCTGATCCTGAGATCGCTCTGCGTTTATCGAACAAACGGGGCGGTATCAGCAATTTTTATAAGAAACGAAAAGGTCAATTGCTGGGTCTCAAGCGCGCCAGAGTATTAAGCCTCCGGCGTCATATAGAAGATGAATTTACTAATTTTCTGACGAATAATCCTCAGTTGGGTGAAAAATACGGCCATGTCTTACCGGAATTGAGGCAAGCGTATATCGATATAAACCGATACTACATCCACGATTTTTATATGAGAAATTTGAGCCATTCCAGCTCGCTTTTATATTACGCCAATGCACTATATAAATGGGCCGTCGAACGTGAAAAAGATGAGTCCGATAGAAAACGAGGCTACCTGAAGCGCGATGAGGAGTATTTCCTCAAGGGCCTAAAGGAAGTACAGATAAACCTCATTCCCGAATTTGACATTGCTATGCTGAAGCGAATAATCAGAGAGATCCTGACCCTCCCGGAAGATCAGACGATTAAGGCCTTTACTTCGATATTCGCGGATGTACCGGTAGATAAACTACCGAAGAAAATTGACGAATATGTTGAAAATCTATTTGAAAAAACTACCATGATTGATGCTGACACCCGAGTTAATATGTTCAATATGACAAAAGCGGAACTCGAAAACCTTGGTGATCCCCTGATATATCTGGCTATTTCCTTGAAGCCCGAAAAGGATGCAATCGAAAATCGTGATGATACATTTAAAGGAGCCAGAAACCGCTTGATGCCGAAATTAATGGAAGCCTATTGGGAATGGAAAAAGGGCGATATAGCTCCCGATGCAAATTCGACCAAGCGCTTTAATTACGGTCAGGTAGAGGCCTATTCACCTCGCGACGGCATCCAATACGATATAATGACTACACTAACCGGTATCATGGAAAAGGAAACCGGTGAAAAACCGTTTATTGTCCCGGATAAATTAAAAGCAACTCACGAAGCTAAAGACTTTGGCGACTATTTGGCCCCCGACCTGAATGACATTCCCGTCAATTTTATAACGTCCAATTCGGGGACCAATGGCAGTTCCGGAAGCCCGGTAATTAACGGAGACGGCGAACTCATCGGACTCGATTTTGACACCAGCTTCGATGGTGTTGTGGCCGATTACTATTT
Organism: Candidatus Zixiibacteriota bacterium; assembly: GCA_036480375.1. Classification (NCBI taxonomy): domain Bacteria; kingdom Pseudomonadati; phylum Candidatus Zixiibacteriota; species Candidatus Zixiibacteriota bacterium. The sequence continues at coordinate 9,353 of JAZGGI010000044.1, read as the reverse complement.
TGATCCCGATTATACCCGGGCCGTCGTCTGCGATTCGCGATATATGTTATTTATTATCGATAAAGTATATCATCTTGACGAGCTGGTGTCGGAATTAACTATCACTAAATAAAATAATATGAAAAAAAAGCCCCGAACAGGCGGGGCTTTTTTTGTGTCCATAAATACTAATTATCACCGCCTAAAATAAGAGGCAAACCGTCTTTGCTACTTCCGATAATCACTACTTTGGTGTTGGGTGAGTTGGCCAGATTTTCGGTCGCCTCAATCCCTTTCCACTTAAGAAGCATTGGAGTTATCCCACTGGAAACAATTTTCTGGAAATCCGCTATACCTTTCGCTTCGATTTTCTTTCGCTCCGCTTCCTGCTGTTCCTTTAATAAAGTAAATTTCATCTTTTGCTGTTCCTGATCGGCCGCGAGCTTGGCGTTAATAGCCTCAGTTATCCTGGGGGGCAGACCGACATTACGAATAATGATATTTTCAATATTCACAAACTTATCGGTCAGGATATTTTGCATTTCGGTTAGAATTTCGGAAGCTATAATTTCCCTCTTGGTAGAATAAATCTCTTCAGGTTTATATTTGCCTACCACCGATCGACCCACGCCGCGAATAGCCGTAGCGACTACAGAACTATAGTAACGCTGACCGATAGTTTTTTGGAGCGAATCGAGTTTTTCGGGTATCGGCTTGAACCAAATAGACACCTCAAGAGAAATAGAGGCTCCATCGGATGAGAGTATCTGCAAATCCTCTTTGCGTTCATCTAACTGAGTCTTATAAACATAAATCGAGTTCCAGGGCAAATGCCAGTTGAATCCCTCATCATATATCGTGCCCATCTCGGTACCTTCACCAAACTTGTAATACTTCACCCCTCGATGCCCGGAAGGGACCTGGGTGCCGCATCCAACCATAAATAGCCCGGCCAGTAGCAGTGCCGCAATTGGCAAATAACGTGAAAATCTCCCTTGTACCATTTTATCCTCCTTTTTGTGATTTTTCTTAAGCACTATTAATATAGATTTATGTTGAGGAATTATTCAACAAGAAACATGCAGAAAAATTCAACAACTCGATTTATGAAAAACTAAATTAGCAAATGCCGTAATTATCGGCTCGTCGGAAAAACCAAGGGCTCGTCGCCGTCAATCCTGCGAAAATAATACTCAATCGTGTGATACTCATCATACCAGGGATTGGATAAAATCCAGAATTCATAAGCCACCAAGCCATTATCCCGGGAAAAATAAAATCCATAGCGCCGGCTCTCATGAGTCAACTGGCAATACAACAGGTTACTTAAAGTCATTCCATCGACCGTTAATGTTTTTGGGTAACTAACTAACCTGTGATAAACGGCGCTGGTATCGGGATAGTTAAATTCGAAATTTCGTTCAGATGGAACTACCTTCCCAGTATCCAAAAGTGGCACCGTAAAAGGCGGTCGCCGATAGTACATCCCGGTATCCCAAATGACGATTGCCCCCAACACCGACTCAAAACCGAAGGGCAAATCATACGTCAATCCGGAATCCGATATGAATTGATAACTGGCCGGTTCCTGCTTAACCGCGTAAGACCGGCCTCCATACCAGTACACCGAATTAAAGGAAAGCACACCATACAATCCGTCAAGTCGAATATCTCTGGTTCCGCCATTATTGAAATCGGCATAAGGCATTCCGGCCACATAACCGGTTATTCGTTCACCGGTATTTTCCCTGAACAGTCCGTTGCCGTCAATATCATCAAATGGGATTCCTTCACTCCAGGGATCATCGGGACTATCATAAGCAAGATTTCCGTTTAAATCATGGATAGAGACATTGAATGAATCTATACCGGCATCATAGATACCATTAGCATTTATATCAATAAATGGCTCGCCCAGAGATTCCTCCCAATTGACTATCGGTTCAAATATTTTCGAACCGGTAACAGTTGGGACAATTCGTTTTGAAAAAAAATTATCGGATGCGTTGATTCGGGCAAAAAACCCGTAATACAATCCACCTTCCTGGGAATTTAAGCTCGATTCAAATTCCTTGGCGCATCCAAAGATAATAAGAATCAGGATGATTCCGAATATAAATAAAATTGTCCTTTGCATAATCTATCCTACCTACCGGTTAATTAACTGATTAGCGAAATTTTGTCAATAGCTGCGCAATTTTTGAATAAGATATCCCCCGAAAAACAAATCTCTGCGCCTGGCCGTTAATTTCTATTCCTTTAAGACGAACCAAATAACGATATATAAAATTTTATCCGCGCTTCAAGTTTGGGGTAATTATGCTGTCTCCGATTTATCTTATCAGTTTTTGCGCAATTATCGCCTACACTTACGGGCAATATACCAAAAATGAATATCGAGAATATTTTAAAAATATGGGCTTGGGAACGGCAACCTTAATTCTCTTTTATGTTTTTACCAGTTCCTGCCCTGGCGTCGCGGTAGGATTTGTGCTCCGTCTTCTTCTAATCGCTATTGCCGCCAAATTCGTTTTCTGGGTCGTATATCGGATGAAAAAAGATTCCTATCGGAATCAACCCGGTAATATTGAAACCGGGGAATGGTAATTCTGCCTGTAATATTAAACCGCGGGATCATGCTTTAGCTTTTTCATTTTCCCGTCAATAGCCCCCAATATTGATGGTACAATATCTTCAATGTCGATTCTGGCCGTGTTAATACATAAATCATAAAAACAAGGATTATTAATATCCTGTCCGAACATCTTTCGGATTAATTCTTTGCGTTCAAGATCCGATTCCGCGATTGAGGCGATTGCCTCTTCACGCTCCATCGCTTTATATTTGATTAAATTATCTACCCGTTTTTCACGGGGACATACAACGCGTATATGAAAACCCTTTTCGGGCCCCAGAATAAAATTCCCACCTCGACCAACCAGGACAACCCCCCCTAGCTCAGCCATCGATAATATAACCAAATACAAATTTCGGGCGTAATCGACCGGATGAACCGCCTGTCCAATTAGAAAAGATTCAACCAGCATGGTAATATTGGAGCGGTATTTTTCATCCAGCGATTCGATAATATGTTTGCGGTAACCTGATGATTGACATATGGAGTCAATAACTTCGCGGTGCAATCGCTGATACCCCATTGCTTCGGCCAGCCGGGAAGCCAGGTACGATCCACGCGATCCATGCTCTCGTGAGACCGTCACAATCGGCGGTGGTGGTGGAGATGGTTCAAGAGCGACTGCGCGTTCTTTCTGCTGCATTTCCCACATACCGAATTGCCGATTTATAATTTGCTCGATTGACGCCATGAAGTCACCTCCCAAATAAATACGAATGGAAGGGAGTCAAATATGGCCTAAATAATTTTAGCGAATAACAACATCTTTAAGCAAATTCTGAGACTCCTGGCTATTCCAAATATCAAGGAATTTTTCGATGTACTCACTTTCCAAGGGCAAATATTTTTCGGAAATCGGCCGCCGGATAAAATTTTTAATAGTCGAATAGGCCGGAGCTCTCTTATTGCCCAGTTCCAGGGCCTTTTGATGCGCTTCCTGCATAAGGATGTCCGGCGAGACGATCTTATCGACCATCCCCAATGACATCGCCTGCGGCGGATCATACATATCCCCGGTCAATAGTATGGTCTCGGCATTACGCTGCCCCACCAGACCTATTAATACATCCGCGCTTCCCGCGAAAACTGGAACTCCTATCGCGATTTCATTGAGAGATACTTTGGCACGGTCCAGAATTATTATGCGGTAATCGCACATAATTGCCAGCATACATCCTCCGGCTACGGCATGTCCGTTCAAGGCGGCGATTACAGGTTTGGGAAATGTATAAATAGTATTATACAGAGCCGTAAATTTCGTTAAAAACCGTTTGAAATCTTCCCGAGAAAGTTGAATCAGTTCCGGGACGTCAAATCCGAAAGAAAAGAATTTTCCATGTCCGGTAAAAATAACCGACTTTATATCCGACTTTGATTCCAGATCATTAAATACTGATTGCATCTCATCGACCGTATCTTCATTGAAGGCGTTAACTTTTCCTCGTTTCAAAATAACTGTGGCTATATTTTCACTTTCTGTAATTTCCACATATTTCATAATTGATTCCTTTCATGGAAAAATAAATAAGTTATGTGGATAAGTTAACACATCAGGGATCAAATAAAAAGTATCAATAACAGCAGGCTTCAAAATTGCCCGAGCCGGTAATATCACTCAGCCAATCCTGTAATATTTCAGCCTCAGGAACCGGATTTTTCTGGGCCCAATCGCCGCATTGCTCAATCAGTATGGGAAAATATTTATCGGATGATTCGTCATATTTATATGCGACGCTGGTCATAGTACCGGCATCATAACATCTATGTGCCCGGGGCAAAAGAACACCTTCAGCCAGTTGGGGAATCAGATTTCGCATTTCAGTCAAAGATTCCGAATTGACAAATCCGATAAACTCAAGATTATGATTATATCGTTCCTTGAGAATATCGGACGTTACCGTATCCAAAATCGAAGCTGAAAAGAAAATATCTTCAGGATTATAATTATACTTAAATACACTGCCCCGTGAATCAACGAAATAACCTCGCTTTACTTTGCCCCATGCAAAATTTATGTAGCCAATTTCAAAAAGGAATTCCTGATTTAAATTCGGACATTGGGAGCACGGAGCCGGTCCTTTTTTGAAAACCGTATTTATCAAAAACACGACGTCTCCGACATTGACATAATAATCGCAATTAACGTCAGCATCGATTGATGATTCGATTTGCGGTCCACCGTTAAAAATAGATCGAATCAAATAAACGGCGTCCCCGACGTTGACATTCCCATCATTATTGCAGTCTCCGCAATTAGCTCCCAATACGGGATTTGTCAAAAACAAAATTAATAGAAGTAAAACTACTCCGAACGGAATCAACATCGGCCTATCAAAGCCGGTAAAATGAAATTTTGATTTCGGCATACCCATCCCCTGGATAAAGTAACCCAGGCAAAAGCGACATTAAATTAAATAAGCACCCCACTAATACAAAATAATTGATTGTCTTCATTCTGTCAACCGATAAAATCACTGCGCAATAACAGCATAATAAAGACAAGTCTAACATTTGCTTTATCGAAACGTATGATTATATTAATCAAATGATGATAAAAATTGTCTATTTTAGGGAGTAAACCATGCCGCGAAAATCAAAAGATATTGCTATTGAGACTCTGCTTGACGAGAAAAGAGTATTTAGGCCATCACCAAAATTCTCGAAAAACGCCAACGCTAAAAAAGAAATTTACAATTTATCCAAAAAAAATCCAACCGCCTTTTGGGAAAAGATGGCCGGTGAACTGGTCTGGAAGAAAAAATGGACTAAGAGTCTTCAATGGAAAGCCCCCGATGCCCGCTGGTTTGTCGGCGGAAAACTCAACGTTACCGAATCCTGCCTTGATCGTCACATCGCCAACGGACGAAAAAACAAAGCGGCACTCATCTGGGAAGGCGAACCGGGCGACCGAAGGACTTTGACTTATTTTGAGCTTTATCGATTAGTCAATAAATTTGCCAATGCTCTAAAATCGTTGGGGATTAAAAAGGGCGATCGCGTCGCGATTTATCTGCCCATGATACCTGAGCTTGTCGTAGCCTGCCTCGCCTGCGCCCGCATCGGAGCCATTCACTCGGTTGTCTTTGGCGGTTTCTCTCCCGAATCACTACGCGATAGAATTAATGATGCCGAGGCAAAACTATTGATAACTGCCGACGGAGGTTGGCGGCGCGGACAAATTATCCCCCTCAAACACGACGCCGATGTGGCTATTGCCGAATGCCCTTCCATCGAACATGTCGTCATCGTCAAACGGGGCGATTTCCTGTTGCGCATCAAGGAGGGACGTGATCATTGGTATCATCGCCTGATGCAGGAAGCCGACAATTATTGTCCGCCGATCTATGTTAACAGTAATGACCCCCTATTTATTCTCTACACCTCAGGAACAACCGGTAAACCGAAGGGAATTGTCCATACCTGCGGAGGATATCTAACCGGAGTTTATACTACTTCAAAATACGTCTTTGACCTGAAAGAGGATGATGTCTTCTGGTGCACCGCCGATGTTGGCTGGGTCACCGGTCATTCCTATGTCGTTTACGGCCCTACCGCCAACGGCGCCACACAGGTGATGTATGAAGGCAGCCCTGACTGGCCCGACAAGAATCGCTTCTGGCAAATCGTCGAAGATTACGGTGTCAATCTGTTTTATACCGCACCTACCGCCATCCGGACCTTCATGAAATGGGGCAAGCAATGGCCTGAAGAACATGACTTGAGTTCATTGCGGCTTCTTGGAACGGTCGGCGAACCGATAAATCCGGAAGCCTGGATGTGGTATCATAAACATATCGGCGGAGAAAAGTGCCCCATCGTCGATACCTGGTGGCAAACCGAAACCGGACATATCATGATTACGCCTCTCCCGGGCATTACAAAAACCAAACCCGGTTCGGCAACTCGGGCTTTTCCGGGAATAGAGGCGAAGATTCTCGATGAAAACGGTAAATTAATCAAGCAGGGCGGCGGATACCTTGCAATTACCAAGCCCTGGCCGGGAATGCTGAACGGTATCTGGGGCGACCGCAAAAGATTTATCGACGTTTACTGGTCCAAATGGCCCGGGATATATTTCCCCGGCGACGGAGCCAAAATCGATAAGGACGGCTATCTCTGGATTCTCGGGCGCGTCGATGACGTCATTAATACCGCCGGTCATCGCCTCTCGACAATGGAAGTCGAATCGGCCCTCGTCGCGCATCCCAAGGTTGTCGAAGCGGCAGTAGTCGGAATTCCCCATGAACTCAAGGGCGAATGCCTGGCGGCCTTTGTGACATTGGGAGGCGGTCAGGAGTTTACCGACAAAACCATTGGACAGTTGCGGGATTTTGTCGCGCGTAAAATCGGAGCTATCGCCAAACCGGATAAAGTTATTTACGCTCCCGATCTTCCCAAAACCCGGTCAGGCAAAATCATGCGCCGGCTCCTGCGCGATATTGCTACCGGCCGCGTCGCCGGAGATACAACTACTCTGGCCGACCCCGACGTCCTGGCGAGAATAAAAAAACGATATGAGGAGGATTGATTTATCCTTGCCGCATAAACGGGCGGGTCATGCAGGTCGGACCGCCGGCGCCTTTGCGAGAGATTTCATATCCTGAATAAGTTAGGACTTCCGCCCCGGCTGATTCAAGACGGTTTTTCGTAATCGGATTGCCTTCGAGCATGAGACATTTACGAGGCGCCAACGCCAGGACATTGCATCCCATCGACTCGAATTCTTCGTCCGGGACTTCGACCAATTGAATGCCTTTATCTATTAACAATTCTCGAAACGGAACCGGGAGCAGTCGCGAATAAACCAACGCCAGGTCTTTATCAATCGGACTGATTATCGACATCAAATGAAATACATCCGCCCGGCCTTCCCAATGAACCAGCGGTACCGTTATGACCTCCTTCGCGATTCCATTAACAAATTCTTTTAATTGACGAATCCCTTCATCATTGGTTCGGTACCCCCGGCCGACGACCAAAATATCATCCAACCAGATAATATCGCCGCCTTCGACTTTGCCGTTACCGGAGATACATCCCAGGATCGGAACATTTATTTTTTTGAAATACTTTTTAAGGTTATCAGGCTCACCGCTTCGTTCGGCCTTGCCCATATTGCATAAAATTATGCCTTTGTTAGTCGATATGGCTGCGTCTCGGGGATAAATCGAATCAATTCCGGCATTATCGTTTTGGGGCAAATAATGGATTTCGCACCCAACCGAGGCGATCTTTTCCACAAAGACCTCATATTCATTTAGCGCCTTATTAAAATCCGGACACTCATAATAATTCAGATTTTGCCATTGCTTATCGATATTTTCCTGACCGATATAAGCATCCCGGGCGTGTTTGACGAGTATCTTTTCAATTTTGCCGCAGTCATTTTGGACGCCGTATGTCATGCGATTTCTCCAGTTAAGATTCAATTTATTATACGCAATAAAATTATGGACTTCAATTTCAAAGTGAATTATAAAATTCTACCGGGAACGCATTCAAAATTTAACAATTATTAACATAACAATTTTACATCCATGCCGTCATAAAATCAACAAGACAATATTTGTGTTTCGTGTTTCGGCAATTACTGGGAGGTAAAAATGAAGAACGCACGATTATTTTATTACGCCCTTTTATTTGTTTTCATCTTGGGCTCATTTTCATCCGCCAATGATGAGACAAAAATTTACGGCCAGACTCCGCCGGGTTTGACTCCTGAAGTGTTCGCGCCCGATATAGTAAGTACCGGCAGTGAATTTTCATGCGCCATGTCCCCTGATGGTACGGAATTTTATTTCTCCCGATTTGGCACTAATCCCTACCATGCAATGATGTACGTTCAATTATCCGATTCGGCAATAACCGACGCGATTCGCTTTCCCTCACTGCAAAATGAAGACGCTTGGGAACCGGGATTATCGCGCGACGGAAACACGCTCTATTTCATAACATCCAAATCGGTTCCCGGCAGCACCACAGGATCGATCGATTTGTGGCGGATTGAACGAGTTGACGGCGAATGGTCTGCCCCGATCCATATGGAATCTCCTTTCAGCGAAATGAGCTCATTGTCGGTTTCTATTTCGGATAACGGAACGTTTTATACGACCGATAACAGGCGAGGTCAAATGGGTGCCGATATTGCTATTACCCGTAAAAATCATAACGGTAAGTATGAAGATTTCACGATTTTACCAAAAACTATTAATACTCCCGGAATGGACGCCTACCCCTCTATCGCTCCCGATGAAAGCTACCTGATATATACATCAATGGGAGACAGAAAGCCGGAATTATTCGTATCGTTTCGCAGCGCCGATGGCGTCTGGTCGCAGGCGCAGCCGATTGACCTGGGCGAATTGGAGACGGTCGCGCCGTGCCTGTCACATGACGGTAAATACCTGTTCTTCACTGCCAACAGCAACATATACTGGGTCAGCAGTGAGATATTTTTGCAGTTGAAACCGGAATAAGAACTAAATGCAAAATGGGTTTGTTTCCTCAGATTAACGTTTTGGGTCATATCAACAGGCGAAAGCCTGTTTTCAGCTGTCGCGCGGTGTATCCACATCATGTTAATAGTATTTGGTGCCGTGCAGGTGTCCACACCTGCGCGGTAAAAATGGGTTTGTTTCCTCAGATTAACGTTTTGGGTCATATCAACAGGCGAAAGCCTGTTTTCAGCTGTCGCGCGGTGTATCCACTTCATGTTAATAGTATTTGGTGCCGTGCAGGT